>NZ_JBLLEB010000080.1:0-3382 GCF_047690175.1 Roseomonas sp. BN140053
GGAGCTGTCCGAATAGTACTGCTGCTCACCGTTGGAGCTGTTGTACCGCCCCCCCCAGTACAGCTGCGTCTTCCAGGTCCCGTTGCTGCCATCAGGTGACGAGGTGAACGAGTTGAACTCGTCGCTGAAGGTGAGCCGGTAACCCTGGAGGTTCAGCAGCGAAGGCATGGTATGTCGTTTCCAACCCACATTCTGGAGCAAATCTAAACAATGAGACTATATTAGTGATTCAGTTACCCGACCAGCCCCGTGTTTGAGATCTGAGTAACAAAGTGAGCAGGTCCCATGAGAGAGGCATGTGCTCCCACCGATATCTGTCGCGGGCGGTTCGCCTTGACTCACCATGGCCAGTCTACGCTTCACAATCGCCTGCTGAGGGCCTTGCCGCCGGAAAGCATCATCCGGTTGCAGCCCTGGCTCACCCCTGTGAAGCTGGCGCAGCGTCAGGTCCTGCACGGGCCGAGGCAGCCCATCGACCCCGTCCACTTCCCCAAGCGTGGCTGGATCTCCATGATCGCCGTACTGGAGGATGTCGTCAGCACCATCGGCTGCGAGGGCCTAGTCGGGATCCACATGGTCTTGGGTGGCGAGGGCGACGACCTAAAAGCCCTGGTGCAGAGTGCCGGCACGGCCCAGTGCATCTGCGCTGGCGCGCTGCGGAACTTGATGGCCAACGACGCCGCCCTGCGGGACCTGTTGCTGCGCTTCGCGCTGGTGCATCTCGGGCAGGTCGCGCGCACCGCGGCCTACAACGGCCACCACAGCACCGAGCAGCGCCTGGCCCACTGGCTGCAGATGGAGCAGGACCGTGCATAACGCGATGTGTTCCCGCTGCCGCACGAATACTTGGCCCTGATGTTGGGCGTGCGCCGGGCAGGCGTGTCGGTGGCGGCGGGGGCTCTGACCTGCCCTCCCAATTTCGGGAACCGATCTAAACTTTTGGCGCGGTGTCCACTAGCGCGTAGGAGGCGAGTGCCTAGCGTTCTCAGAATTGTGTGCCTTGGTCTGGGCGGGCGTGTTGGAACATTAGAGTGCACGTCGTCGACGAGGCCGGTGCCGCCGCACTCCTCTGTGCGACGGCGCTGGTAGGTCAGGCGAAAGCGATGCCGAACTGGGCCAGGTTCTCGCTCATGATGTCGGGTGCGGTGAGGGCGATGTGCTCGGGGCTGTCGGAGAAGTTGATCACCGCCCCCGCCCGGCTGAGTGTGCCGGCGTCGAGCTGGGTGGCGTAGTACTGCACCTCCTCGGCCGAGACAGCGCGATGAAGCGGGGCGGGGTGGCATTTCGTACGTACGACGGGTGCTGGTGGACGCCTGATGCACCCACCATCCGAGCTAGATTACCGGCGGGCCCTTCACGGTACTGTTCGGTTCATGCTGCTGCCGCAGGGAGTTATGTTCAAGGAACTGCAGCATTCTCTTGCTGGCGGCCAGCTCGTCTCGTGTCCTCTGCACGACCTGCTCCCATGCAGCAGTATGCCCAGGCAGGTCCCGCTTGACCTCGGCAAGAAGCATGAGCTGTCGGTCCAAGCGGGCTGCTAGCTCGGCAACATACTCCCGAGCCCTTGCCAGGGATGTATCTGCGTTAGACATGTGTGCCTTACTCAGCCGGTGTGACCAGCGACGACGCTGCACACGAGCTGGTAGTAGTACACGCGGTCGATCTGCTGCTCCGATTGCCGCCGAGCTTAGCCAGGAGCTTCGGTCGTGTTGCGTGTTTCGATACCTTAGCCAGTGCAGCTGTGACGTTGGCCGACCGAAACACCTTCGTGCCGCAAGGCGACAGGACCGTCACCCAATGATGGGTTGCGCGGCGGATCCACCATGCTCCCTGCTGTCCCGGAACGGTCACGGAAAGGTACACCGTACCTCCCTCGTCGAGAGTTTCTTCCACTTTCCAAGTCGGGTTCATGGACGTGAACGCCCCTGCCTGCGCCTGATCGTCAGGCGTTGTTCCGGCAACAAGCGGGAAAACCTCGGAGGTCATGGAACATAGCCCTCTGCTGAGCCGATCTTCAGCCAGACCCGCAGCGCCTCTCCGGAGGACGGCATATGCGCGCCGACGTTGCCGGACGAGCTGGTCAGGGTGGTAGCGATCCCGAGCGTGGCCTCGCTCATCCCGCCGTCTCCGGCCGGGTGTTCGAGAGGGTCCCGGGCCAGTTGTGGGTCTCGGCGACTGCGTCCCGGCTCCAGCGGTAAAAAGCGTCGTACAGGGCCATGGCGGCGTCGAGTTGGGCCAGGTCGTCCCGGTACATGCGCGACAAGCCGAGCGATGCGGCCAGCAAGCCCGCTGATTGCGGGCTGAGATCGGGGCGGTCGGTGTCGGCGCCACGGACGATTAGGGCCAGTCGAGCAAGGGCTTCCGACTGCAGGCCGAACTCTTCGATCATGGTGTCGAAGGTGCAGCCATCCCCGCGATGGCTCCAGAACACATCCTCCATGTCGAACGGGGCCGCCCCGAACTGTTCGGCGACCGCCTGGACCTCGGAGGCCGCCACGAACAGGAACACGGCCCTCGGGTCGATGAAACGGCGGATGAGCCAGGGGCAGGCGATGCGGTCGACCTTGGGCCTGGATTTCGTGACCCAGACCGTGCGGCCTTGGGGGTCGGTGTCCGGCAAGCGATTAGGCCGCAGTAGGAGACCTTTGGCCGCCACCCAGCCCTCGAAGCCCCCCTCCAGGACCTCGGCCTTGGCTCCGGCATGGCGCAGCCAGGCAGCGGTCCCCTGGCTGAGTTTCAGGCCGCGCTGGCAGATCACGACGACGGATCGCCCGGCGAACTCGGTGGCCCACTCGGGCGCTGAGGCGTGGTTCCGGAGGGTGGACGTCGGAATGAGCCGCGGGTCGGCTGCTAGGTCCTGCCCGGTCCGGACATCCAGGAGGACTGGTGCGTCGGGCAGGCCGATGAAGCGGGAAAGTTGAACGGCGGTGATCGTGTCAGGTGCGGGCATGACGCGTCCTTCCCCCACCGTGGGGGATCTCGGACGCGATACTTCAGCCGGAGCCTCACGGGGCGATCGCGGTTCCCCTTACCAAAATCTTCGCCTCACTCGGTTGGGATGTCAACTAGGCCGCTGGTTCTCTGCGTTCAGCATCTCACATCGTTGAACTGGTGAAGATCCTTGGGGCCGCTTCACCACCTCTAATACCGGCGAGCGGATGAACTGACTCGGATGTGAGTTTCAGTTCGCTAGGTTTGGTGATTCGGTTCCGGCGTGGCTGGAGCGGACGGGCCGATGGGACGAGCGCTGGCGATCCGAACTGACCTGCTGAGCGCGTCCGAGTTGCGCAGGCGGGCACGCCGGGAGCCGAACCGACGGACAGCGACGCGGATGGTGGCGGTGGCGCACGCATTGGATGGGTTGAGCCGGGCAGAGGCAGCG
>NZ_JBLLEB010000081.1:0-3159 GCF_047690175.1 Roseomonas sp. BN140053
GGTCCTCCGACAAGGTCTTCGCCATCGCCGCTGGCCTCCAACCCCAGCCAGCAGCTTGAATCAGATTGCCCCCGAGCCGGGCAAGCCCTCTGATTCGGTTCGCTCGGAATCTGCTCTAGCTGCGCATCGACCTGTCCCTTGAATAAAAGGGCGTACATTAGAACCATCACCACCCATGTGGGATTGGCTCGGTCAAGGAGAGTCGTCTCCAGCAGATCACGAAGACAGCCGAAAGCAAGAACAGCACAGATCAGCGTTCTCGACGCCGACGATGGGAGAGGTCTGCAGAACAACACGTAGAAGGGATAGATGACCAAGCATGTCACGGCTATTCCCAGCCCGATTGCGCCAATCTGGACCAAAAGGTCAAGGTAGCCGTTGTGCGCCAGGAAGATGGTCGTCACCCAGCCGGAACCGTACTGAAACACAGGGCTATCAAAGCCGATCGCCCAGAAAGAACCATAACCCGCCCCAAGCAGTGGATGGTCAGAGAAAAAGTCAAGCAAAACAGGCCAGACCTGAGTTCGACCGGTGAAGGACGCAGGATCCTCCAGGATGCGTAGCTGAGCCTCTACGAGGTCGCGAGTGAATGGAGCGGCCATTGCGATACCAGCCAATATGACTATCGCGAGTCCCTGCCGCAGCTTGGGATTGTGGTAGCTCCAGCGCGAAAGCGCTCCGATAACTAAGGCCACCAAGGCGACGGCGCCCGAGGTCTTGGAATGCGTTTGGTAAAGGAAGGCCGTGGACAAAAAAACGAGCACAAGACCGCCCAGGTATGATCGAAACCTGAAGGTTTCATGGATAAAGATTATGAGACACAATGCGAGAACTGCCCCAGCCTCGTTCTTCTCCTTGTGGATGCCGCGCCAGCTTCCGATCAACGCTTGATCCATCTCATCGGACTGGTGGATTGCGAGCGGAAATAGCGCCACAGCAATCCAGTTAATCAACAGGATGCAGCAGAGAGCCGCTGACAACACGTTCATGCTGCGACGAAACGACATTAGCTGGACAGAATAGCTGACTGTCAGGACAACCACGGTCGTGAGGCCAATGCGCCTCAATGCGGCCCCGGGGTCGATCGCCCATAGCAGGCTCAACCAGCACCAACCCAGCAATGGAAGAAAAATCACCGGGGGTGCCAGGAACAGCCGCACGTCGCCTCGAAGGATGATGGCGAACAGCGTGGCGGCAAACAGCAGCAGCAAGCAAACCTGCTTGGCCAGATCACCCTCCCCAGCACTCGCGCTCGCGATGTCGACGGTGCCGAGAAGAACAGCATGCGCGTCCCAGGCGCATGCAACCATGATCAGAAGGAATAGTACGGCAGCGCTGATTTTTCCTGCAAGCTCAAGGTAACGAGTGCCCAGCAATGATTCCTCCAGCGACTCTGTCAGCCACACGGGACTGGTGCACGGGAGATCTCCCGCAAAGCGCGGAGTCTCCACATTACCGGAGGATGAGAGCACACACCACTCACTCCATGCGCCGAAGCAAAGGAAATATCCCAACTTACTCCCAGTTCAGTCATTTCTCAAAGGCTCTGACACCACCCTATCGGCCGCGGACATGCTCGCGCTGGTCAGGAGCTCCACCCATCGGTTCTGGTCTGCCAACCACCTGTAAGCGCCGTATACGTCGGTGCGGACAATGCGGATGGTGCCGGTTGGGTCGCTGTCGTAACCCATGATAAATCCACCTTCCCCGATGGTTACCGGGCGCCACTGATAGATCTCGTGGCCCTGTTGCGCAATTCGGGTGAAGAGCACGACTGCCCCTCCATTCTGGTTTGGTCAGGCGACAGCGACGGTGTTGGGCATACCGATCCGGTTGTAGGTGTTGAGGATGGCGCAGCGGATCTGCACCTCAGCCACTTGGCGGGCGGGATCATGTGCCGCGAGCCGCTCGCCGAGGCGTTTGATGCGTGACATCGCTGTCTCGGCCAGGCTGCGGCGATGGTAGCCGCTCCAGCGCTTCCAGAGCCGCCGGCCGAAGTGCCGAACGGCACGCAGGGTCTCGTTGCGCTCGCATGCTCCTCGGGCCGGCGTCTTCCAAGGTTTGCCGTTGCGCCGGGGTGGCACGAGCAGGTCCGCGTTACGGGCCGCTGCGGCCGCGTAGGCCGTGCGGGTGTCGTAGGCCCCATCTCCGCCAACGGAGGCGATCTGCTCCCCTTGCGGCACCTGCGCCAGCAGATCGGGCAGAATCTCGCCATCGCCGTGCCGGTGGTCGGTCATCTCGACAGCCCGGATCTCGTGACTGTCTGCATCAACCGCCAGGTGCACCTTGCGCCAGATGCGGCGACGGTCGGCACCATGCCTCCTGACCTTCCACTCCCCTTCGCCCAGCACTTTGAGCCCGCTGCTGTCCACGACGAGATGCAGCGGCTCACCTCGGGCGCGGTAAGGAATGACCACGGTCAGCGCCTGCTGCCGGCGCGAGAGGGTGCTGAAGTGCGGCACCGGCCACCCGAGCCCGGCCAGGCGGATCAGGCTTCCCACCAAGCCCTGGGCCGCCCGCAGCGGCAGCTGGAACAGCACCTTCAGCGTCAGCGCGCACTGGATCGCGGCGTCGCTGAACACCGGCGGCCGGCCCCGCTTGCCCGTGCCCGCCGGCGCATGCCAGGCTAGGTCCGGCGATAGCCAGACAGTCAGGTCGCCGCGGGCGATTAGGCTCCGGTCATACTCGCGCAAGTTCCGCACGCGATACCGCTTCCTCGGCCGCTCAGCCCCCGTCGCATCCTTCCTCATGGCCCATCACCCACGAGCTTTCCGCAACAACGCCGATCTCGTCCTCCATTGCGCCAGTCGCGGCCGAGGTCGGGAGAACCACGTTCACCACGGTGCGGCCGGACACGAGAAAGCTCAGCAAGCCAGAAACAATAATGCCGACCAAGCGGATGATGGCGACGATCCGGAGAGTTCGTGTCTGCATGGGGTTTTCACCGGAGCAAAATTGTTCGGCAGAACTGATTTCACCAGGGTTCGAGCACGTCGAGGCTTCACACCCGAGCAGACAGACAGGCAGGCATCCTGACTAGAGCAGTTTCCGGTCATTCCGGCTCATATCCGCACGCGGTGAAGTAGTTGGCGCACTCGGCGGGCGTGAACTGCGGGAGCGCATCGGCGATGGCGGCCCAGAGGTCCGGGATGGTGCGGG
>NZ_JBLLEB010000082.1:0-2502 GCF_047690175.1 Roseomonas sp. BN140053
GACCTCATGAGTGCCTCCGGCGGGGGCGGGCCGGACGCCGTTGTCCATTATGGCTGCCGTCGGCCATCCCGCCCCCGCCGGAGGCACTCAACGCGGGGTCCGGGGAGTTCGTAACTCCCCGGCGGGGGTCCAGGGGGCAGCGCCCCCTGGCCAAGGCCCAGGCCCCCATGCGCGCCCAGCCGCCACCAGCCCGCGGTCAGCCCGCGATGGCCGGGGGTTCGCGGCCGGCGATCCAGGTGGTGCGGACGTGCAGTGCCGCGTCCAGGGCGACGATGTCGGCGCGCAGGCCGGGGCGGAGGGTGCCGAGCTCGTGGTCCAGGCCCAGGAAGGCAGCCGGAGTACGGGCGGCCATGGCCAGGGCTTCGGCGGGGGTGGCGCCCAAGCGGGATACGGCGTGGCGGACGGCGCTGGCCATGTCGAGGGCGGAGCCCGCCAGCGTGCCGTCGGGCGTGGTGGGGCGGCCGTCCACCACCGTGACGGGAGTGCCGAACAGGTCGAAGCCCTGTTGAGAGATGCCGATGGTGGACATGGCGTCGGTGACCAGCATCAGGCCGGCGGCGCCCTTGCAGCGCAGGGCGATGCGCAGGCTGGCGTCGGACACGTGATGGCCGTCGGCGATGATGCCGGCGATGATGCGGGGCTCGTCCAGCACGGCGCCGACGGCCCCGGGCTCGCGCGAGCCCAGCGGCGACATGGCGTTGAACAGGTGGGTGGCGCCGCGCAGGCCCTGGGCCACGGCGGCGCGCACCTGGGCGGCGGTGGCATCGCTGTGGCCGAGGCTGACGCGCACGCCGCGGCGCACCAGGGCGGCGATGGCCTCGGGGGGCACGCATTCGGGGGCCAGGGTCACCAGGCGCAGGGCGGGGGAGGCGAGCAGGTCGAGGTCGCCCGGTTCCCAGCGGGCGATGCGGTCGGGCGGGTGCACGCCCCGGCGCGCCGGGTTGATGAAGGGGCCTTCCAGGTGCAGGCCGAGCACGCCCGGCACGCCGGCGGCCAGGGCCGCCTCGGTGGCGGCCAGGGCGGCGCGGACGGCGTCGCGACGGTCGGTGATCAGGGTGGGCAGCAGCGCCGTGGTGCCGAAGCGGCGATGCGCGGCGGCGATCGTGGCGATGGCGGCGGGCGTGGGCGCGTCGTTCAGCAGCACGCCGCCGCCGCCATTGACCTGGGTGTCCACGAAGCCTGGGGCCAGCGTCAGCTCCGGCGGCAGGGTGAGCACGCCGGGGGGCAGGCCGCGCGTGGCCGGGCGCAGGTCGCGCAGGCGGGGGCCATCGAACAGCAGCACGGCATCCTCGTGCCAGTGCTCGCCGTCGAAGATGCGGGCGGCGTGCAGGCCGGCGGGGGCGGCGGTCACGGCGCTGCCGGGCGTGGCGCGCGCGGGGTGGCGTGGCGGCGGGCGACGTGGCCATGGGCGACGGGGCGGCGGGCGGCCGGTCGCGCGGTCATGCCGGGGAACCGGTTCCGGGACCGGCCGGCGACGCTTCGGCCAGGGCGGCGCGCAGGCTGCCGTCGCCCCGCGCCAGCCGGTCTTCCGCTGCCGCGCGGTCGAAGCCGAGCGCCAGCAGGATGGCCAGCTTCACCTCGCCGCCCGCGGCGTCCAGGGCCTGCCGCGCCGCCGCCGGCTCGACCTCCGCCAGTTCGGCCACCATGGCCTCCGCGCGGTGGCGGAGCTTGCTGTTGGTGGCGCGCATGTCCACCATCCGGCCGCGATACACGCGCCCCAGCCGCACCATCACCAGCGTCGAGAACAGGTTCAGCACCACCTTCTGCGCCGTGCCCGCCTTCAGCCGGGTGGAGCCGGCCACCACCTCCTCGCCGGTGTCCACGGCGACCGGATGGGCACTGGCGCGCAGGACGGGACTGTCGGGGTTGTTGGCCAGGCCGATCGTCAGCGCGCCGCGCGCCGCCGCGGCCCGCAGCACCGCCAGGGTGAAGGGCGTGGTACCGCTGGCGGCGAGGCCGATCACCACGTCGTCCGCGCCGATGGCGGCGGCGGCCACCTGGGTTTCGGCGTCGGCGGTGGAATCCTCGGCGTTCTCCACCGCCTGCAGGATGGCGCGCTGGCCGCCGGCCACCAGGAAGGCCAGGCGGTGTTCGGGCCAGCTGAAGGTGGGGGGCAGCTCGGCACCGTCCTGCACGCCGATGCGGGCGGAGGTGCCGGCCCCGGCATAGACCAGCCGCCCGCCGCGGCGCAGGCGCGGCACTGCCGCTTCCGCCGCCGCCGCGATCGCCGGCAGGGCCGGCCCCACCGCGGCCACGGCGGCGAGCTGCCCTTCATGCAGCGCCCGCAGCACGTCGAGGCTGTTCCAGGCATCGAGTTCCGCGAAGCGCGGGCTGTGGGCTTCCGTGGACACGGCAGGGCCTTTCGCAGCGAGGCACCGATCCTAGAGGCTGTTGTGGACCTGCTCCAGGTTGAGGAGGTTCTTGAGCATGAGGCAGGCGAAGGCGACGAGATGCAGGCCCGCGAGGGTTTCGGGGAGGCGCTCGTAGTCACGGACGAGGCGG
>NZ_JBLLEB010000083.1:0-2476 GCF_047690175.1 Roseomonas sp. BN140053
GTAAGCGTCCGGCCTCCATCGCCTTCTCTGGCCGCTGACGTGCGTTGAGGCTGGCGGCCTTAACGTCGGGCGTAAGGTCGGCTGTAAGGTCATGGGCAGGGGGACGGTCGAGATCATCACCGGGCGCGAGCGGCGTCGGCGGTGGAGCGTGGCGGACAAGCTCCGCATCCTGGCCGAATGCGATGCGCCCGGCGTGCAGGTTTCGGAGGTGGCAGCCCGGCACGGCGTCTACCGCAGCCTGGTATTCCAGTGGCGACGCCAAGCCCGGGACGGCCTGCTGGTGACCGAGCCGACGCCGGAGCTCGTGCCGGTCCGCGTCGTCGCCGCCGATCGCCACAGCGACGCGCTGCCGGGATCGGAGCCTGTACCGCTGCCGCCACCATCACCGCGCGTGGCCGCGGCGATCGAGATCGAACTGCCCGACGGCATACGGGTGCGGGTGGGTGAGGAGGTCGGCCTCGTCGCCCTGCGGCGGGTGCTGGCGGCGCTGCGCGGGTGATCCCGGGACCGCCGCCCGGCGTGCGGGTCTGGCTGGCCGCGGGTCCGACCGACATGCGGCGCGGCTTCGACGGGCTGGCGCGGCAGGTGCAGGAGGCGCTCGGGCAGGATCCGTTCAGCGGTCAGCTGTTCGTGTTCCGCGGCCGTCGCGGCGACCTGATCAAGGCGCTGTGGTGGGATGGCCAGGGTCTGGTGCTCTACGCCAAGCGGCTGGAGCGCGGGCACTTCGTCTGGCCGCTGGCCAAGGACGGCGTGGTGTCGCTGACGCCCGCGCAGCTCTCGATGCTGCTGGAGGGCATCGATTGGCGCATGCCCGCCCGCACCTGGCGGCCGGAGATGGCGGGATAGCACCCGATCGCAGGGGATTCATTCGGTGCGACGCGGTGTCAGCGGCGATCATGCCGTCGTGGTCATCGATCTCGCCGCCCTGCCTGACGACGCCGACGCGCTGCGCGCCATCGTGCTGGCGCAGGCTGCGGCGCTGGCCGATCAGCGCGCGTTGATCGAGCGGCTCCGGCTGCAGCTGGCCCGGCTGCGACGGATGCAGTTCGGCCGCTCGTCGGAGCGGCTGGCGGCCGAGGCCGACCAGCTGGAGCTGGCGCTCGAGGAGCTGGAGACGGAGGCGCCCACCTCGCTGCCCGCCGAGGATGCCGCGGACGCCGCGGCCCGGCCGGAGCGCCGCAAGCCTGCACGGCGGTCGTTGCCGGAGCACCTGCCGCGCGAAGTGGTGGAGTACGGCGCCGGGGCCGATGCCTGCGCGGCGTGTGGCGGCACACTGCGCCGCCTCGGCGAGGACGTGACCGAGGTGCTGGACTGGCTGCCGGGCCGGTTCCGTGTGCTCCGGCACGTGCGGCCGAAGTTCTCCTGCCGCGGCTGCGAGGCCGTCACCCAGGCCCCGGCGCCGAGCCTGCCGATCCGCCGCGGCCGGGCCACGGCGGGACTGCTTGCCCACGTCCTGGTGGCCAAATACGCCGACCACCTGCCGCTCTATCGCCAGAGCGAGATCTACGCCCGGGACGGCATCGAGTTGCAGCGCTCGACCCTGGCCGACTGGGTCGGACAGTCGGCGGCGCTGCTCCGGCCGCTGCTGGATGCCCTGGCCCGGCACGTCCTGGCGGGCGCCGTGCTGCATGCTGACGACACGCCGGTGCCGGTGCTGACGCCCGGCCTTGGTAGGACCAGCACCGGCAGGCTCTGGGCCTATCTGCGCGACGAGCGGCCGCATGGCAGCAAGACCCCGCCCGCGGTGCTCTACCGCTACAGCCCGGACCGCCGGGCCGAGCATCCGGTGGCGCATCTTGTCGGGTTCCGCGGTGTGCTGCAGGCCGACGGCTATGCGGGGTTCGACGGTCTGTACGACGGCGGCCAGGTGCAGGAGGCGGCCTGCTGGGCGCATGCCCGACGCTACTTCTTCGAGTTGCACGCCACCGGCCAAGCACCGCTGGCAACCGAGGCGGTACGCCGCATCGGCCTGCTCTACGCCATCGAGGGGGACATCCGCGGCCAGCCGCCCGACGCCCGGGCAACGCAGCGCCAAGCGAGGGCAGGGCCGATCCTCGAGGGCCTGCGCACCTGGCTTGGCGCGACCCTTGCCCGGATCTCCGGGCGCAGCGACCTGGCAGCGGCCATCCGCTATGCGCTGTCGCGGTGGGAGGCGCTAACCCGCCATCTCGCCGACGGGCGGCTGGAGATCGACAACAATCCGGTCGAGCGGGCGATCCGACCCTTGGCTCTCGGCCGGAAGAACTGGCTGTTCGCGGGCTCCGACAGCGGCGGCCATCGTGCCGCAGCGATCGCCTCGCTGATCGCCACCGCCAGGCTGAACGGCCTCAACCCGGAGGCCTATCTCCGCCGCGTGCTGGAGCGCATCGCCGACCATCCCGTCAGCCGGGTCGCTGAACTCCTGCCGTGGAACCTGTCAAGCGACGCCGAAGCCGCAGCAACCTGACAGTCGGTCCCCGCGTCACCGGACGCTTAC
>NZ_JBLLEB010000084.1:0-2393 GCF_047690175.1 Roseomonas sp. BN140053
TCCAACGGCTTTGCCGCCCGCATCTGGCTGATGGAACAAGCGGCCGCTGCACCGGTGCCGGTAACCTCCGCGGCCGGCCACCCCCTCGCCCTCCGGCGCGGGCAGCTGCTCACCACCGTGAAGAGTCTGCGCCAAGCCTGGCACTGGCGGCGTCAACCGCTGCAGCCCTTTCTCGACTTCCTGGTACGGCAGGGCTTCCTGCGGCTGGAGCTGACCGACACCAAGCGCGAGTTCCTCCTCACCCTGCTGCAGTACGACGACCCCGAGGCGCCCTATGGCCGGATCGAGGACGGCCTGCTGATCTTCCCCCGCGCCAACACGGCCCTCATGGCTCGGTGGTGAGGGCGGATAGCGACCCCTCTCGCCCTACCGTGCCAGCTTCGATCGTGTTGCAGTCCAGGGCGGCCCGGTCTTAGGCTTCCCTTCCGGAGCGGCGGCGGACAACGCCTGGGGCGAATATCGCCTCTGCCCCCGGTAGGGCGCGCGGACTGCGCCTCCCCCCGCTTCCAGAACACCCATCCATCAAATTTGAATCGACCCGCCTCGCGCGGGCGAACAGGAGAGCGATGACCATCGAACACCCCGCCGGGGCACCCCCGAACTGGGACCGCCTCGCCGCGGCCACCACCCTGGCCATGACCCTGCATGGCGGTCAGGTCCGCAAGGGCACCCGCATCCCCTACCTCGCCCACCTGCTGGCCGTGTCCGCCCTGGTGCTGGAGCACGGCGGTGATGGGGATCAGGCCGTGGCCGGCCTGCTGCACGACGTGGTGGAGGATTGCGGCGCCGAGCACGCGGACATGATCCTCGAGCGTTTCGGGCCACGCGTGGCCGGCATCGTGCGCGACTGCACCGATGCCGACACCACCCCCAAGCCGCCCTGGCGCGGCCGCAAGGAGGCCTACCTGCGCCACCTCGAGACCGTCAGCCCCGACACCCTGCTCGTCTCCGCCTGCGACAAGCTGCACAACGCCCGCGCCATCCTGGGCGACCTGCGCTGCCACGGCCCGGCGGTGTTCGGGCGCTTCACGGCCGGCCAGGCCGGGACGCTGTGGTACTACCGAGCCCTGGCCGACGTCTTCGCCCGCCGTCTGCCCGGCCGCCTCGCGCAGGAACTGGACGACACCGTCAATGCCATCGAGGCGCTGGCGGAGCGGGGCGTGGTCGAGACCGTCGTCTGAGCCGGGGAGGGAGGCCGGATCGCGCCTCCCCATCACGGAACCACCCCGGGCCTGACCGAGTGCCGCGCCACGTGCAAGCACCGTCTCGGTCCAGACTGACGGTTTCACCCTGATCCACTTGGTCCCCACGGCGGGTAGGCCAGGGTTACGCCATCACCAGCACGCGGGCCCTGCTCTCGCCGCGATCCCGCGACGTCGTCACGCGCCGCCTCCGAATGACGGAGCAGGCCAAGCGAACCTGGGTAGCGACCCGGGAACGCTGGTCCGCTCTGGCCGAATGCAAACTGCGCGGCCGTCGAGCTTTGGATCCGGTGTGCCGGGACGGAAGTGGAGCTCGCTTGCCCCTGGGTGGCACTGGCGCCGGTTTCCGCAGGGTCCGGTACAGCGCCGGCCGAGGAGAGCGGACCGGATCTGAGACGAACGGCGGCTCGCGCCATGTTGGTCCGTTGAGTGATCCAGACCGCGGCCGGCAGGCAACAAACGGCTGGACTGCCTCCGCCGAGCCGCATGGCCGTCCGTGGCAGGAGTCCCATTCGGAGTCCCATTCCGGTGGGACTCCTGGGAAATGCTGGGGAACGCCGAGGGGAATGGGACGGAAATGGGATTCTGAGGATTGTATCACCTAGGAGTCCCAATCGGATGGACGTCCTCTTCGGCCGGATCGATCATACGGGTCCGACAGGACTGTCTTGACGGTGAACTCGACGTTCCGCGCCGTCTGCCGTCTGAAAGCAGACCAGGCCAGCATGGCAACGTCACAAACTTGGCGGCTCGCTTTCGGCTCGGCTGCCTCGATCTGTGGCAAATCTCACTTTGGCCAGCTCTCTCCTCCTCGACGCTCCCTGCCACGCTCTGAAAGCATGCCCTGAAGCATGCCCTGAAGCATGCCCTGAAGCATGCCCTGAAGCATGCCCGCGCTTGCGAACTTCGTTGTAGACAGAACCAAAGTCTCAGACAGAAACCTGCCCTGAAACCTGCCTTGCGTGCACTTCGGGCTGGCCGTTCCAATGGCGGCCGCGACGGACTGGCTGACCTAAACTGCGCTGCACGTTACTTGCTCGTGGTGCGGCATGATCTCACGGGGCCGAAGCCTAGAGGCTGTTGTGGACCTGCTCCAGGTTGAGGAGGTTCTTGAGCATGAGGCAGGCGAAGGCGACGAGATGCAGGCCCGCGAGGGTTTCGGGGAGGCGCTCGTAGTCACGGACGAGGCGG
>NZ_JBLLEB010000085.1:0-2323 GCF_047690175.1 Roseomonas sp. BN140053
TGTAGGCGCCGAGACGACACTCCCCAGAAGTGCCGACTGAAAATTCCCCAGCTGGGCTGACGGGCCGGCCTGGTCAGGAATGCCTTGGTCGGCCGGCCATGGACCCCATGCTGCCCCTGTCCTGACGGGGGAGAGGCGCTGGTGGTCCGACTTGGGGAGGTCGTCATGATCCTGGACCTGCACCGGCAGGGCCTCTCGGTATCCGCCATCGCCCGGCGGACCGGGCTCGACCGCAAGACGGTGCGCAAATACGTGGAGCGCGGCCTGGAGCCGCCGGTCTACGGCCCGCGCCAGCCCCGGGGCACCCTTCTAGACCCGTTCAGCCGGTACCTGCGCGAGCGGATCGCGGCTTTTCCGGATCTAACCGGGCGGCGGCTGCATCGGGAGTTGCGCGATCTTGGCTACGAGGGCGGCTACACCCGGCTGACCGACTTCCTCCGCGACGTTCGCCCTCCGGCGGCATCCGGCTTCGAGCACCGCTTCGAGACCCCGCCCGGGCAGCAGGGGCAGGTCGACTTCGCGCAGTTCCGCACCGAGTTCGCCGACGAGCCCGGGACGGCGCGCATCGTCTGGCTGTTCTCCATGGTTCTCGGGCACAGCCGGATGCTGTGGGCGCGCTTTGTCCTGCACCAGGATCTGCCGACGGTACTCCGCTGCCACATGGCAGCTTTCGAGGCGCTCGGTGGTGTGCCGGCCGAGATCCTCTACGACCGCATGCGCACCGCGGTGGTGGGCGAGGATGCGCAGGGCATCGCCTACAACCCCACCTTGCTCCAGATGGCGCGGCACTACGGCTTCCTGCCCAGGGCGTGCCGCCCCTACCGGCCGCAGAGCAAGGGAAAGGTCGAGAGACCGTTCCGCTACGTGCGCGAGGACTTCTTCCTCGCCCGGAGCTTCCGCAATCTCGACGACCTCAATGTCCAGCTCCGGCAATGGCTGGACGAGGTGGCCAACTGCCGAGTGCACGCGACTACCCGCCGCATCGTTGCCGAGCACTTCGCCGAGGAGATGCCGGGCCTTAGGCCACTTCCCGCCGGCCCCTTCCAGGCCACGCTGCGCCTCGAGCGGCGGATCACCCGCGACGGCATGGTCTCGGTGGACGGCAACCTCTACAGCGTGCCCGACAGCACGCACCGCCGCACCGTCGAGGTGCACCTGCTCGCTGACGAGCTGCGCATCTTCGAGGAGAACCGCCTGGTGGCGAGCCACCCGGTGCTCGAGGGCCGCGGCCACCGCCGGGTTTCCGGTGGGCACCGTCGGCTTCTATCGCCAGCCAGCCGTCCCTCAGGGGCCACTGGTCCGGTCCTCCCCATCCGCGCAGGCGAGACCGTCATGCGCCGGCCGCTCGCCTTCTACGCCGCCGTCGCCCAGCGTCTGGCCGAGGAGGGGACCCGCTCATGAGGGACGACGCTCCGGCCCCGGCCACCCTGGAGCGGGTGCGGCGCCATCTGGTCGGGCTGCGCATGCCACGCGCGCTCGAGGTGCTCGACCATGTCGTCCGCCAGGTCGAGCGCGGGGAGATCGGCACGCTGGAGGCGGTCGATGCCCTGCTTGCCGAGGAGCTGACCCTGCGCGAGGGGCGCCGCATCAAGGCGGCGCTGCAGATGGCGCGCCTCGGCGTGGTTAAGACGCTGGCGAGCTTCGACTTCTCGTTCCAGCCATCCCTCGACCGCAACCGCATCCTGGCCCTGGCCGAACTCGACTTCATCCGCCGGCACGAAGTGGTGCACCTGCTCGGCCCGCCTGGGACTGGCAAGAGCCACCTGGCGGTCGCCCTCGGTGTCGAGGCAGTTCGGGCCGGTCACAGCGTCTACTTCGCCTCCCTCGCCGACATCGTCGCCTCGCTGGCCAGGGCCGAGCGGGAGGGGAGCCTGCGCGAGCGCATCCGGTTCCTGTGCCGGGCCTCGCTGCTCATCGTCGACGAGATCGGCTACCTGCCGATCACCTCCGGCAACGGCAACCTGTTCTTCCAGCTGGTCAACGCCCGCTATGAGCGCGGCGCCATGATCCTGACCTCCAACCGGGGCTTTGCCGAATGGGGCGAGGTATTCGGCGACCCCGTCGTCGCCACCGCCCTGCTAGACCGGCTGCTGCACCACGCCGTGGTCGTCCAGATCGAGGGCTCGAGCTACCGCCTGCGCCAGCACGTCGACCTCGTGCCCGACGCCATGCGTATCCCGGCCGCGGCGCTCTCCCAGGTACCGCCGCGCCGGCGAGGCAGACCTCCCAAGGCCCGACCTGCAGAGCCGAACGCCACCTGACCACCCAGCACCTGGGGAAATTTACTTCGGCACTTCTGAGGAGAATCCGGTCGGCGTTGACA
>NZ_JBLLEB010000086.1:0-2239 GCF_047690175.1 Roseomonas sp. BN140053
GCACGGGCGCGTGGGGCGGTGCTGGGCGGCGATCGTGGGCACCGGCCGGCGGTGCCGCCCTGTGCTGGCGCTGCGGCGCGAGTGAGGCGGCGGGCGGCAGAGCAGGCGGCCCACCGGCTGATATTGGAGGTGGAGGCGCTACGGGCGGAGGGCGTCACCACGCATCAGGGACTGGCACGGGCGCTGACCCAACGTGGTGTGCAGACGCCTCGCGGTAGGGACGTGTGGACCCACACCACCGTCGCGCGGGTGCTCGCCAGGGCCGCATCCAACGTAACTGGTTCTCCTTGACCGCGGACCTGACGGAGGCCTGGGGTTACTGCCGCTTCGGCGTACAGGAGTGATGCTGCGACGCGCGGCTGGATCGTGCGCTGTGAAGCCGTCCAGGCCAGCTAATCGGCAGGGTCATCCCCAGGCTGGCCCTCTCGGGGCGCCCCCGGTGCTAGCCTTAGCCGACTGCGGGTTCCGGCTTCGCCGCCGGCGATCTCGCGAAGCTGCGTCGCGCAGTCGTCCAGCTCAGACGCTATGGTCAGCTGCCGGGGTGTTAGCGTCTCTGCGAGTGTCGGGTCACTTCGTTCCTTGGGCAGCGGCTGGGTGATCCGTTGGACGGAAATGGAGCCGTCCGGGAAACCTGCCCACCAATGCCAGAAAGACTGGCCATCGCCGTGGCCGTGAGCGGCCCAAGCGGCTTCCTCATCTAGAGAGTCCATCATCGCGTTCAGTTCGTCAGGCGGCAGAGTGTGGGCGCCACGCCAGATTGCGTCCAAGAAGGCCGCTTTGACGCTCTCGAGGCCTCGGACCACGGCCGAGCTCGCAACAGTCCCTTGGACCGTCACGAGGAATAACGCCTCCGTTCCTGGCATCTTCCTGCTGTGTCCCTCGTCGGTCATACCCGCTCCATATTCCCCTCCCTATACTGAATAGAACTGCCGAAAGAGTATGAGCTGCCAGCAACTCGGCGGACGATGGAGCATCTGGCCCGCTCTTTGGAACCCAGGGAACTGAACCGAGTGACTTCCGGCTCTACGAACCTCGCCCTTTGGAGATGGCGCCGGGTGCCGAGGGAGGCTTGGCCCGGACGCCTCTTCCTGAGACCCTGGATGTTCCTCTACGAGGTATAAATGAGCGTCGTCGCAGCATTCCTCTATCAGAACGGCAGGCGGGTTCGGTCCGTTTCGATCGACGAGCCGACGCCGTGCGTGGGCACCCGCTCCGAGTTTGTCTGGATCGGACTGCTCGACCCCACTGAGCAGGAACTGCTCGTCTTGCAGGACAAGTACGGACTGCATCCCCTGGCTGTGGAGGACGCGTTCAAGGCGCATCAGCTTCCCAAGGTGGATGTCTACGGCGACCAGCTATTTGTGGTCGCACGCACAGCCTTTCTGCAGGACGACCACATTCGCTACGGCGAAACGGCGATCTTTGTTGGCAAGCACCACATCATCAGCGTTCGCCACGGCTCGGCGCGCGACCATATGGAGTTGCGTCGCCATCTGGAGGCCTCCCCAGACCTGCTGGCGCAGGGTGTGGACTACGTGCTCCACGGGGTGCTGGATTTTGTGGTGGACGGCTACCTACCGATCGTTGAGGCGATCGAGGAGGAAGTGCTCGCGATGGAGCAACGGGCGCTCGCCGTGTCCCTGGGCCGCGACGAGGTTGCCCGCATTTTTCGGCTGCGGCGCGAGATGATCCGCTTCGGGCGCGTTCTGGGCCCGATGAGCGAGGTGTGCAGCAAGCTGGCCCGCCTGGACATGCCCTGCGTGGATGCCGAGACGCGTCCCTATTTCAGCGACGTCCTGGACCATGTCCGGCGGGTGCAGGGCATGGTGGATGGGCTGCGGGAGGTCCTCACCTCGGTGTTCGAGGTCAGCGCGCTGCTGGAGCAACAGCGTCAGGGTGAGATCACTCGCCAGCTGGCAGCCTGGGCCGCGATCCTGGCCGTACCCACGGCGATCGCGGGCATCTACGGCATGAACTTTGAGAACATGCCGGAGCTGAAGATGACCTACGGCTACTACGTGGTGCTCGCGGTGATCGCTGCGCTTTGCGTGACCCTCTACGTTCTCTTCCGGCGCGCGAAGTGGCTTTAGGTCAGCCGTTCAAGCCTAGTCCGCACAATGTCCAGCTCCGAGAGAAGTCCTCGTGCGGCCTAAAGATCGATCAAAGTATAGCCGGCGTAACCCCCGCGGGCTATCTCCTGCTCCGCCTCGCAGGGGTGTTCACGACCGATCAACGGTCG
>NZ_JBLLEB010000087.1:0-2219 GCF_047690175.1 Roseomonas sp. BN140053
AGGTCCTCCGACAAGGTCTTCGCCATCGCCGCTGGCCTCCAACCCCAGCCAGCAGCTTGAATCAGATTGCCCCCGAGCCGGGCAAGCCCTCTGATTCGGTTCGCTCGGAATCTGCTCTAGCTGGCTCGGGCCAGGTGGGGCGACGCCAGGGCCGGTGTTCTCCGGCTCATGGCGTAGCCCCGGCCAACTGGCAGCCCGCGACGTAGCCGAAGGTCATGGCGGGGCCGAGCGTCACTCCGCCGCCGGGATAGGCTCCTCCCATGACACTCGCCATGTCGTTCCCGACGGCATGGAGCCCGGGAACGGGCCTTCCTTCGGTGTCCAGCACCCGCGTTTGCGGATCGGTCCGCAGCCCGGCAAAGGTGCCGAGATCGCCGATGACGAGGCGTACGGCGTAGAAGGGAGCCATTTCCAGCGGCGCGAGGCAGGGATTAGGGCGGTGATCGGCATCGCCCATGAAGCGATTATAGGCCGTCTCGCCTTTCCCGAATTCCGGGTCACGCCCGTGCTTGGCGCCCTCGTTGAACCGGGCCACCGTGTCGTTCAGCGTGGCCACGTCAAGACCGATCTGCTCGGCTAGGCTGCTGAGGGAGCGGCCACGATGCAGATAGCCGGAGCGGAGATAGGGCGTGAGGGGAAGCGGGAAGGGCTTGGCAATGCCCAGACCGTATCGCCGGATCGCCCGGTGGTCGCAGAGGAGGAAGGCGGCAGCTTCATCGGCATCGCCGCTTCGGGCGAGCATGGGCGGAACGAAGTCGTGGTAGGAATTCGCCTCGTTCACGAAGCGCCGGCCGTCCAGGCCGACGGCGATCATGCCGGGCTTGGCGCGATCGATGAAATGCGGGAATAGGCCGAAGCTGCCATCGCGCCGGGGAACGCGGGACACCGGGACCCAGGCTGCTGCATGCACCAGATCCTTCTGCAGCGTCCCACCCGCAGCAGTACCGAAGACGAGACCATCCCCCCGGTTGGTGGTGGGAGCAGGGGAGTGGTGTCCCTGCCCGTTGCGAACATGAGGGAACAGCCGTTCGCGCATTTCCTCACTGTGGGGGAAGCCGCCGCAGGCTAGCACCACCCCGCGTCGGGCCGCGACCCGTACCACCCTTCCTTCATGCTCGACCAAGGCACCGCGCACGCAGCCTTGCCGGAAGTCCAGCTCCTTGACCGGGGAGGACAGCCAGAGCGGGACATTCAGGTCAAACAATGTCCGTCCTAGCCGCGCTGCCAAGGCATTTCCGTTCGTCAGGCGCATGCCTCGTCCGTGACGCAGAACGTCGCGAAGATGTCCGCCAAAGATGCGTGCAACATGCAGGGCAGATCGAGGAGACCGCGTGGCTTTCAGGAAATGGCCGACATCCTCGCCCGACACGGTGACCAAGCCGAACAAAGTCAACTCGGCCAGAGGTGGGCGTAGCTTGGACAGGTGCTCACCGAGTATCCTGCCGCTGCAAGGTGCCGCATACAGGGAGCGGCCGCCCTGGGATGCCCCGGGCCGGTCCGGGTGATAGTCGGGGAAGGTGGGCGCAAGCAGGAACCGCATGGCCGTCCGTTCCTCGAAGAACGAGACCATGCGTGAGCCATGGGCGAGGAAAGCTCGGGCGAGATCAAGGTCGAGGTGGTTGCCCGCCTCCTCGCGCATGTAGGTCAGGGCTCGATCAGGGCTGTCAGCGATGCCTATCCTCGCTGCCAAGGGATTTCCAGGAATCCACATCCCCCCACCGGACAGCGCGGTCGTGCCGCCGAAGACGGGAGCCTTCTCGGCAACAATGACATCCAATCCATGCAGCGTGGCTGTGATTGCGGTGGCAAGGGCGCCAGCCCCCGAGCCCGCGACGAGGACATCACAGCTCAGTTCCGCATCGTGCCGCATATGACCGAGCTCCCTGATGCAACCAGCGTACGTACTACCATTGACGATCGCATGCCTATCAAGGTGGCCTCGGTACTGGCCCCTCAGCTATGGGTATGTCCCCTCCACAAGGGACATGCCGCTGGAGGTCATCCGGCACTCACTCCTTATCAGACACATCGGACGTGTGCGGCACGCCCTCAGACGTTCACCCTGAACGAGGGCGCCTGCAGGTCCGCAACAACCTCTAGTGGTCTGAGTTAGAAGTTCTTTGGCAGAATCGTCCGACGCTGGCGAGGATGTCATCGGCGGTCTTGGTCCAGATGAAGGGCTTCGGCGCGGCGTTGGTCTGGGCAATGTAGCCCTGGAT
>NZ_JBLLEB010000088.1:0-1648 GCF_047690175.1 Roseomonas sp. BN140053
ACAACTCACGACGGCTGCATTCGGCTCTGGGCTATCTCAGCCCCGTGCAGTTCGAAGATCAACACGCCCAGCAGACGGTCAAAACAGCGGCCTGATCCTGTCCACTCACAGGGGCGCACTCCAAGGGGCGGGAACGACCGACGTGCTGCTGGCGCCAATCATCAAGCTGGTCCGCGCATACGATTCGACCGAGTGGGAAATTTTTATTCGGGAGTGGCAGAAGGGGCTGAAGGGCTATGACGCGGTCAAACGGCTGGGCGGCCCCGGCGATCTCGGGCGCGATGTGATCGGTTTATACAGCCCGCAGGCCTGCCAGGGCGTGTGGGACAACTTCCAGTGCAAGCATTACGAAACCACGCTGGGCGTTCCGGCCGCGTGCGAAGATGCCGGTAAAATCATCTTCCATGCTTTTCGCGGCGAATTCACGCCGCCCCGGATGTGCTCGTTCGTCGCCCCGCGCGGGCCCAGCACCGCGCTTCGGAAGATGCTGCTCAATCCGAGTCTCTTTCAGGACGAGGTCATCAAGACCTGGAACATCCGTGTCGCGCCGAATGTGGTTGATAACGAGCAGCACACCCTGATCGGCGACCTAGCGGCTTACGTGACCAACTACGACTTCACATCGTTCACGTTCGCGACGCTGGAGGAAGTGCTCGACGACCACCGGAAAACGGCGTACTGGGCCTCCCGGTTCAACGGCGAGCTACCGCCGCCGAACCCGGGACAGGCGCCGGTTGAAATCACGCCGGACGAGACCGTTTATGTCACCAAGCTGTTCGATGTGTATGCCGAGGAGACCGGCATGCCGATCGGCTGCGCGGGAGACCTGACGGCTCACGTCGAATGGCTGGATGATCTGCAAAAGCAGCGCGTGCGTTTCTACGATGCGGAGGCGTTCATGGCGACCTACCGCGATCAGACCGAACCTGGGACCATCGAGAGCTTCGCCGATGAAATCATGGATGCGATCGATCCCGCCATTGCCATGGCGAAGTCCGCTCATGGCCGATTGTCCACAGCCCTCGTGACCGCGGGAACGACGACGCCGGCAAGCGTGCTCTCCCCACGTGCGAAGGTCCGGATGAAGCAGGGCGTTTGCCATCAGCTGGCGAACCTCGACCGGCTTACGTGGAAGGTCTGACATGGGGCATACCGATCCGCCCCGGCGGCGGCCCCGCATCTTCAACACGCCGTTCGAAACCGGTCTGCGGTCGGTCGTCATCCTGACCGCCTGCTATCCGGAATGGCTGAGCCTGCATAAGCTCGTCGTGTTCGATCACCTGATCGTCCATAGCGGGGATTTCGATGGGCCGGAGAGCATGCACCCCGAGGACCGTTCGCGTGCGGCGGAGATCCTCGTGCGGCGCGGCCTTGTCGCTTCGGGGCTGGCCCTGACGGAGACGCGCGGCCTTATCACGCGCGCGGCGACGCCCGAAGGCTTCCGTCACCAAGCGGGGGACGAAGCTGGATCGTTCGTCGACCTGCTGATGACGCCCTATTCTGAAGCGCTGAAGGAGCGCGCAGACTAGGGTGTGTGACTGAAGTGAGAGGAGCGCTGGTTGAGGAGGGTGGCGGCGAGATGGGCGAAGCCCAACCAGCTGGAGCGTGTTTTGTCGCGCCGCAGGGCGAGGCGGGCGAAGTCCTTGAG
>NZ_JBLLEB010000089.1:0-1587 GCF_047690175.1 Roseomonas sp. BN140053
TCGTCCAGGCTGGACCTGGTCATGGCCGTGCCATCCCCGAAAGCGTCGAACACTTTCAGAGTGGCACGGCCAGAAAACCCCCATCACACCCAGCCCATCACTCACTTCAGTCACACACCCTAGATCGCCGAAAGCATCCTGCGGCTCGGCGACGACGAGCTGGCCGTGCTCGTCCGCAGCCGGATGGATGAATGGGAGCCGGAGTTTCAGTCCGATAAGAGCCAGGCGCCCTGATCGTGCAGCTGCGCTTCCTCATCATCAGCGGGCCGCAGAGCAAACCGGCCGTCGTCGATTTCTTGCCGGGCCTGAATGTCATTTATGGCGGCTCGAATACCGGCAAGTCGCACATCCTTCGGATGATCGATTACCTCCTTGCGGCAAGCAAACCGCCGCGCCCAATCGCCGAGCAGGCCGAATACGACCTCGCCCATCTTGGCGTGGTCTGCAACGACGGCACGGAGAAGACGCTGGTCCGTGCCCTGAAGGGCGGCGATATCCGCATTATCGACGGCCTGTTTCGCGCGCGGCCCACGCCGGATCAAGAGATTACGGTCTCAGCCCGTCACGGCGCCAGGGCCTCGCTTTCGAAGACTCTCCTCGAGCAGCTCGGCGCGGCCGACAAGCGCATCCAGACCAACGCCGCCGGCGCGACGCGCGATCTCAGCTATCGCGACCTCGAGCGCTTCGCCATCGTTAACGAGACCAAGATCCAAGAGGACACGTCGCCGGTCCTTACTGGGCAATACACCACGAAAACAGCCGAAACGGCGGTGTTCAAGTTTCTGCTGGTCGGCGTCGATGATTCGGCGATCGACATGGCGAAGCTGGACGCCAGCCGACCCTTGCGGCAGGCGGCTCAGCTCGAGTTGCTCGACCAGCAGATTCGCGAGGTCGAGCGTGAGATCACGGATGCCGATCAGGATCATGACGAGCTGCGGCAGCTCGATTTGACGCTGGATAACGAATTGGCGGCCTCGTTCAGTGTTCAGGAAGCGGCGGAGCGGGATTATCGCGTGCTGACCACGCAGCGCCGTCAGCTGCGCCGCGAGCACGAAAACATTCGCGACCGCATCGACGAGATCGACACGCTGCAGGCCCGCTTTACGCTTCTGAACGATCACTATGCGTCGGATCAGGAACGACTGGCCTCCGTCATCGAGGCCGGCACACTCTTCGCCCTCGGGGATGGGCAGACCTGCCCGACCTGCGGTGCGGACCCAAAGCACCACAGGCCTGAATTTGCTTGCGACGGAAATGTTGACGAGATTGTGGCAGCCGCAAAGGCCGAACTGGCCGAGCTCGGCAGACGGGCTGCAGAATTGAAGTTGACGATGCAGGGGCTCACGGATGAGCGGCAGGAACTGGCCGCCCGAGCCCGCAAAGTCCTGCCCGCGCTCGAAGCTCTACAGGCCGATATACTGCGCGAGGTCCCTTCGGTGCAGACCGTCCGCACGCTGACGAACAGTAAGCGTCCGGTGACGCGGGGACCGACTGTCAGGTTGCTGCGGCTTCGGCGTCGCTTGACAGGTTCCACGGCAGGAGTTCAGCGACCCGGCTGACGGGATGGTCGGCGATGCGCTCCAGCAC
>NZ_JBLLEB010000009.1:0-186729 GCF_047690175.1 Roseomonas sp. BN140053
GCGGCGCCGCCGGCCACGGGCAGCGCGCCGCCCGCGCCCGGCGCCGTGCCGGGCGGGCGCCCCGCCGGCCGCTAGGCGACCCGGCCGACGGAGCCCCGGTCCGCGAAACGGTGCGGCGGCCACCCCGGCGCCGCCCGGCCGGCACCGTCATCGGGCGGTTCGCGCCGCGCACGCGGGCAGCACGCACCGGCCGCACCGCTCCTCACAGCGTGGCGCGAACCCGTAGGCCCAGCACCACCACGTCGCGCAACCCGGCATCGCGGCGGTAGCGCGCGTCGGGGATGTTGGCGGCGGGCTGGCTGATCCACTGCACCAGCGGCCGCAGGAACAGCGTGTCCGGCACCAGCTGGAACTCGTAATCCGCTTCCAGCACCGTTTCGCGGTTGCGCAGCGGCACGCCGGCATCCGCCAGCCGGTCGCGATCGCGGTCGTAGCGGCGGCCCTCGCCGCTGGCCCGCGCGTAGGCGACGCCCAGCGACAGCGTGTCGCCCCGGCGGCCGAAGGGGCCGCGCCAGGCCAGGCCGCCATCGGCGTAGAAGCCCAGCAGGTTGCGGCTGGGCGGCGTCCAGGACGCCCGCGCGAAGGCGGCGATGCTGCCGCCCCCGCCGCGCCACAGCGTCACCTCGCCGACCCCGTAGACCCCGTGGTTGTTGTTGCGCCGGAACGGCGTGCCGGAGCCCCCCGGATCGGCCAGCAGCCCGGAGGACAGCGGGTCGCTGTTCACGTCGAAGGCGGCGCGGCGCTGGTCGTCGAAGCCGCCGTTGTGGAACCACCCGCCCAGCTTGGCGACCCAGGGCTGCGGCCCGTCGCTCCCGACGGGGGCCGACGCGCCGGTCACCGCCTCGGCCAGGAACAGGGCGCCGCCGGCGAGGCTGAAGTTCACCCCGTAGCGGTTGTGCCGCTGCGGGTCGGTGCCGTCGCCGTAGTGGCCCCCGGGATCGCCGGAGAACACCCCGAGCCGCAGGCCGCCGGCCTCGTCCGGGTCGCCCAGCGCCACCCGCACCCCCGGCGCGGCGAAGGGATAGGCCGGACCGCCGGAGGGCAGGGCGGTGGAGGCCGCCAGCGGCCAGCCGAAGGTGCCGTTGGTCAGCCCGCCCGCCGCGGCGGCGGTGAAGAACTCGGCATCCGCCGCCAGCTGGCCGAAGCGCACCGAGCCGTAGTCCCCGAAGCCGCGCTCCAGCCAGAGCTCCGACAGCCGCAGGGAGGACAGCGCCTCCGCATTGCTCAGCGGCGCGAAGCTGCCGGTCAGCGTGGGGGTGGGCTGGCGCCCGTAGATGCCGAAGCCGCTGGCCTGGAAGGACCAGCCCTGCAGGGCCTCCGCCTGGGCGCCGAGATCCACGCCCAGCCCGAGCTTGAACTGGGTGAAGGCCGCCACGCCGCGATGCACCCCGCCGCGCAGGTTGGCGAAGCCGTCAACCAGGGCCTCGCCCGACAGGCAGGTGCCGGCGGCGATCCCGACGCCCTCGTCGCAGGTCGGCTCGCCGCGCGGCGGCGCCTCCTGCGCCCGGACCGGCGGGGCGGCCAGCCCGCCCAGCAGCGCCAGCGCGCCGAGCCGGGCGGCCACCCCGCCCGGGTGCGGCCTGCCGTCCGCGGCGTGGCGGGAAACGGGTGTGGTCATCGCGTCGCTGGCCTTCCCTGGAATGCTGCGCCGGGAAATCCCCCGTGCCGGTCCGGCACGGCGGCGCCCCGTCGCGGGCCCGCCGGCCGGGCGGAGCATGCGGCGTCCCGCCGCTGTCGCGGAAGGAGGTCGCGCACCGCCCTGCACTCGGCCGGGCCCGAGGCGGCGAGGTTGCACAATATGTTATAACGTATCAATACCCGCGCCCGACCCGGCCGGTGGGCCCGTGCCATGCGGCGGGCGCGATGGACACCCGTCGGTGAGGTTGCTATCCCCGGCTCCGCCTCTCCAGTGAGCCTATCCTCCGGATGAAGATCCTCGCCTGCAACAGCAACCGCCCACTGGCCGAGGCCGTGGGCGCTGCGCTGAACCTGCCGCTCATCCAGGCTTCCGTGCGGCGCTTCGCCGACATGGAGATCTTCGTCGAGATCCACGAGAACGTCCGCGGCGAGGACGTCTTCGTGGTGCAGAGCACCAGCTACCCCGCCAACGACAACCTGATGGAGCTGCTGATCACGCTCGACGCCCTGCGTCGCGCCTCGGCACGCCGCATCACGGCGGTGATCCCCTATTTCGGCTATGCCCGGCAGGACCGGAAGGCCGGCCCGCGCACGCCGATCTCGGCCAAGCTGGTCGCCAACCTGATCACCGAGGCCGGCGCCAACCGCGTCCTCACGCTGGACCTGCATGCCGGGCAGATCCAGGGCTTCTTCGACATCCCCGTGGACAACCTCTTCGCCGCCCCCTTCTTCGCGCGCGACATCCATGACCGCTTCAAGGGCCGCGACCTGATGGTGGTCTCCCCCGATGTCGGCGGCGTGGTGCGGGCGCGGGCCATCGCGACGCGGCTGCACACCGACCTCGCCATCATCGACAAGCGCCGCCCCCGCGCCGGCGTGTCGGAGGTGATGAACGTCATCGGCGACGTGGAAGGCCGCGACTGCATCCTGGTGGACGACATCGTGGACAGCGGCGGTACCCTGTGCAACGCCGCCGACGCGCTGCTGAAGAACGGCGCGCGCTCGGTGTCCGTCTACGTCACGCACGGCGTGTTCTCGGGCGGCGCCGTGGCGCGCATCGGCGCCTCGCCGATCGAGCAGATGGTGGTCACCGACAGCATCCAGGCCACGGAAGCGGTGCGCGTGTCCTCCAACATCCGCCAGCTCACCGTCGCGCCGTTGCTGGCGGAGGCGATGCGCCGCATCAGCGAGGAATCCTCGGTGTCCACGCTGTTCTGCTGAGCGCGTCCCGCCCCCAGCGGCGCGGCTCCACCACGGAAAAGGAAACGTCCCGATGAAGCTCTACTACGCGCCCGGCGCCTGCAGCCTCGGCATCCACGTCATCCTGGAAGAGATCGGCAAGCCCTACGAGCTGTCGGCGGTGGCGCTGAAGGACGGCGCGCAGCACAAGCCGGAATACCTGGCGGTGAACCCCAAGGCCAAGGTGCCGGCACTCGACACCGGCAGCACCGTGATCACCGAATTCCCCGCCATCGCCCTGTGGCTGGGCGCCTCCAACCCCGAGGCCCAGCTCTGGCCGGCGGCACCGGACGCCCAGGCGCGCTGCCTGGAAGCGCTCGACTACGTGGTGGGCAACATCCACGCCCAGGGCTTCACCCGGCAGTTCCGCCCCGCCAACTTCACCCCCAGCGAGGCCGACCAGCCCAAGGTGGTGGAACAGGGCAAGGAGATGGCCGCCAAGGGCTTCGGCAACCTGGAAAAGCTGTGGCACGGCGAGGAATGGGTCCTGCCCTCGGGCTATTCCGTGGCCGATGCGGCGCTGTTCTACACGGAATACTGGGCGACCCGTCGTTCCGGCATGACGCTGCCGCCCAAGCTGGCGCGCCACCTAGAGGCCATGCTGGCCCGCCCGGCCGTGCAGCGCGCCCTGCAGCAGGAAGGCCTCGCGGCCTGATGCCCGGCGCCGAGCCCGACCGCATCCCCTTCTGGTTCCTCCGCCACGGGGAAACCGACTGGAACGCGCGCGGGCTCAGCCAGGGCAGCGTGGAGGTGCCGCTCAACGCGGTGGGCGAGGAACAGGCCCGCCGCGCCGCCGCTGCCCTGCTGGGCCGCGGCATCGCCACGATCATCGCCTCGCCACTGGGCCGGGCGCAGCGCACCGCGCAGATCGTGGCGGAAACCCTGCAGCTGCCCTTTTCCACCGACCCGGAACTGCGCGAGGTCAGCTTCGGCGTGCAGGAAGGCCAGCCCATGTCGGACTGGTTCGACGACTGGGTGGAAGGCCGCCTGACCCCCGAGGGGGCGGAATCCTTCGCCGACCTGCGCGTGCGCACCGTGGCCGCCATCAACCGCGCCCTGGCGCTGCCCGCCCCCGTACTGGTGGTGGCCCACGGCGCCCTGTGGCGCGCCTTCCGCCAAGCCGCCGGCCTGCCGGCCAATGTCCGCACGCCCAACGCCCTGCCGCTCTGGGTAGAACCGCCCGCCGCCGGCGAAGCCGCCTGGCGCTTTACCCCAGCCAACCTGCCGGCCTGACAACCCCGGCGGTCCCCGGACGGCTCTCGGCTCCGGTTCGGTTGCGCCTGGGTGTCCTGACGTTGGCCAGGGGCGCTGCCCCTGGACCCCAGGGCAAAGGCGAAGCCTTTGTCCCGAGCCGGGGAGTTACGAACTCCCCGGACCCCGCGCTGAGTGCCTCCGGCGGGGGCGGGATGGCCGACGTCGTCCGAGTGGCACACGTTGTCCGAGCCCGCCCCCGCCGGAGGCACTCATGAGGTCGAGGAGCCTAAGCTCCTCGCGGGGGCTCCAAGGGGGCGGAGCCCCCTTGGCCGCGGCCGAACATCCAGGCGCAACCGGACCGGAGCGGAGTACGGCCTGGAGCCCGCGGGTCACCGACATCACGAGGGCTGGCCCGGAGCGGACGCGGCGGGGCGCAGGCGGCGGTACAGCGCGCCCAGCCCGATCAGCGCCAGCCCGAGGCCCAGGAAGGACAGCACCCGCCACAGCCCGCCCAGCCGGGCCACGTCCACCAGGAAGACCTTGGCGGTGGCCAGCACCAGCAGCGCCAGACCGCCCAGCCGCAGCGCCGGCAGGTTGCGCCGCAGCCCGAACAACAGCACCGCCGCCCCCAGCGCGATCCAGGCGCCCGACCAGGCCCAGAGCTCCGCATCCAGCACGGGGACGTCGTCCAGCCCGATCGCGCTGCCGTGGAAGCCGCGGCGGATTTCCAGCGTCACCCAGCACAACGTCGCCAGCATGGCCATCGCCGCCAGCACCGGCCGCAGCGGGCGCGGGCGGGCGGTTTCCGGCAGCACCAGCGCGGCGGCGGCCAGCAGGGCGGGCAGCGCGTAGGCCGGCAGCAGCGTGTTGAACACCGCCGTCCCCAGCACGGGGTCGCCGGTCAGGGCGGGGTTGTTCAGCAGCAGCCCGGCTTCCAGCAGCACCGCCACCCCGGCCTGAATGCGCCCGATCCAGCCCAGCACCGGCTGCCCCAGGCGGCGGTCCAGCCACAGGAACAGCAGCGCCAGCACCCCCAGCGCCGTGGTGTAGAGCGCTGTTTCGCCGAAGCCGACCGCCGGCCCGGCGAGCTGCCCGCCCAGCACGAAGTGCCGGATTTCCAGCAGCACCAGCGCCGAGAACAGCGCCGCCGAGCCGGCCACCAGCAGCGCGACGCAGCGGTCGCGCCCGCCGCGTGCGAACAGGAAGGCCGCCACCGCGAAGCTCAGGGCCGGCAAGCCGTAGGCCGGCAGCAGCCCGTTCAGCACCGGCGCGCCGCCCAGGGCGTAGTCCAGCACCGCCGGGTTCAGCAGCAGCCGCACCAGCACCACGGCGGCCACCGCCGCCGCCACTCGCCGCAGCGGTGTCAGGCCGCTGCGCGCCTCGATCAGCGCCAAGGGCGGCAGGAACAGCGACACCGCGACGCTCAGCCACTGGTCGCGCAGCAGCATCGCGCAGCCCAGCGCCAGCGCCGCCACGGCCCCCGCGGCATGCGCCCCCGCGGCGGCGTCGCGCCCGGCGCGGGCGCTGCGGGTGGTGGCGACCGTCAGCACCGCCGCCACGGCCACCGCGCCCAGGGCCCAGCGCCCATCGGGGGCGAAGCCGCGCACCCGGGCATAGGCCACCAGCAGAACCAGCACCGGCACCGCCGCGGCCAGCCCGGCCCAGCGCCAGGCGCGCTCCGCCGGGGCGCGACCTTCCCACCACAGCCCGCCCAGCAGGTTCAGCGCCGCCAGCAGCCCGGCCACGGCCAGGAAGGGGCGCAGCGCCTCGGGCAGCATCGGGCCGGGCAGCACGGCCAGCACGTTACCCTCCACGATCACCGCCTCGCCGGTTGCCGCCCAGTCCGGCAGTGCCCAGCCGGCCAGGGCCAGCAGCCCCAGGGCGGCGGCGATGCGGGGCAGGTGGTCGAGCCGCGGCTGCGTGCCGCCACGCCACAGCGCCACGACGCCCAGCAGCAGCCCCGCCACCATCGGCGGCAGGGCAGTGCTGCCGAAGGAAGGCAGCACCGCCGCCAGCCCCAGCAGCAGCAGAGGCACCCAGGCGAGGCGCCGCCCCACGGGATGGTCCAGCGCCTCGGCCGGAAGCGCCCCCAGCTGCAGCGCCGCGGCCGCCGGCACGAACAGCGCGGGCGCCCAGGCCGCGTCGCCCTCGGCGGACACCCCGCCCAGCAGCGCCCAGCCCGCCCCCGCCACGGCGCCGCACCAGCCCAGCCAGGCCCACCCGGTGAAGCGCACCACCACGGACACCGCGGCCGACACCAGCAGCAGGTAGGCGAACAGCCCGGGCCAGGAAGGATCGGCGGTCTGCACCAGCGCCGGGGTGAGGTAAGCCCCCGCCAGCCCCAGCGCGCCCACCGCCGGCCCGAAGCGCAGCGCCAGCAGCAGCCCGATCGCCGCCGCCGCCGCCATGGCCACGAAGCCGCCCAGCGGCCCGAGCAGCCCGTACAATTCCGACGCCGCATAGGCCGCGGCGAACAGTGCCGCCATGCCGCCCGCCGCCAGCCCCGCCGGAGCCTGGTCCGGCCAGGGGGAGGCGCCCTCGGCCGCCCCGCGCCGGTGCAGCCATTCCGCCCCGCCGATCAGCGCCACGCCCAGGATCGCCGCCAGCCCGCAGCGCTCGGCCGGGCCGAGCCAGCCTTCCTCCAGCGCCGTGCGCACCAGGAACACCGCCGCCAGCAGCAGCGCCGCGGCGCCGAGCCAGATGCCCCAGCGCTGCGTCAGCAATTCCTCCAACCCGCGCGAGGGCTGGGCAGGGGGGCGCGGCGGGGCGGGATCAGCCGGCGCGACGTCATCCAGGGCAGGTTCCAGAACTCCGCCCCCCACCACTACGGCCTCGGGCGGCGCGGCGGGCTCCGCCACCGCGCCGTCCGGCAGCGGCGCCGGAATCTCCCAGGGCCGCGCGGTGGGGGCGGGGGCTGCGGCGAAGGGGCGGTTCGCCCCGTGCAGCACCCCGGCCTGCGCCAGGGCCAGCCGCAGCGCCGCGACCTCCCGCAGGGCGCGGCCGGCCCGCACGAAGCCCATGATCGCCAGCACGGGCAGGGCCAGCAGCCCCAGCAACAGCAGCGGCAGCAGGTCTTCCAACAGGTCCCAGGCGTCCATTCCGTCACCCTTCGGCCCCATGGCCCGGCGGTCAAGCGCGCCACCGCGGAACTGCTCGCGCGCGGGAACGATTGCGCCCGTGCCCCGCCTGCGCTAAGCCCCGCCGCGCGCTGGCACCCCTGGAGGCCGGCGCGTTCCCATTTCACCGCAGGAGTATCACGGCAATGGTCCAGACCATCCGGATCGAGGCCGAGTCGCGCGAGCAGGCAGGTAAGGGGGCAGCACGCGCGACCCGGCGGGCAGGACAGGTTCCTGCCGTTATCTATGGCGCCAAGCAGGAAGCGACCCTGATCTCGCTCGACCCGCGCGTCGTGATGAAGGAGCTGCAGAAGGGCGGCTGGCGCTCCCACCTGTATGAGGTGGCGGTGCCCGGCGCGGAGCCCGTGCGCACTCTGATGCGCGAGGTGCAGTTCCACCCCGTCACCGACCGTCCGCTGCACGTGGACTTCCAGCGCCTCGCCGCCGGTCAGAAGATCCGCGTCCAGGTGCCGGTGCACTTCCTGAACGAGGCGACCTCGCCCGGCATCAAGGCCGGCGGCGCGGTCAACGCCGTCCGGCGCGAGCTGGAAGTGATGGTGGACCCGGACCAGGTGCCGGAAGCCTTCGAGATCGACCTCGCGGAAGCCGCCATCGGCGACACGCTGCGCTGGTCCGCCGTGAAGGACACCTTCGGCGCCGAGGCGACGCTGGGCCGCGATTTCGTGGTGGCCACCATCGCCCCGCCGACGGTGGACGAGGAGATCGTCGCCGAGGCGGCCCCGGCCGCGGCCGAGCCCGCCAAGGGCAAGGGCGGCAAGGCCGCCCCGGCTGCCAAGGGCGCCGCCGGCAAGGCGGCCCCGGCCGCCCCCGCCGCGCCGGCCAAGAAGGCCGGCGGCAAGAAGTAAGGACGGCCGCAAGGGGGCCGGGAGCGGTGCTGCTGTGGGTGGGCCTGGGCAATCCGGGCCGGGAACACGCGCGGCAGCGCCACAACATCGGCTTCCTGGCGGTGGACGCCATCGCGCGCCGCCACGGCTTCGGGCCGTGGCGGAGCCGCTTCAAGGGCGAGGTGGCGGACGGCACGGTGGGCGGCCAGCGCGTGACGCTGCTGAAGCCGCAAACTTACATGAACGACAGCGGCAACTCGGTGCAGCCGGCCGCCGCCTTTCACAAGATTTCCCCCGCCGATGTCTGGGCCTTTCACGACGAACTCGACCTCGCGCCCGGCAAGGTGCGGGTGAAGAAGGGTGGCGGGGCCGCCGGCCATAACGGCCTGCGCGACATGCAGCGCGCCTTCGGCTCCCCCGATTTCTGGCGGGTGCGGCTGGGCATCGGCCATCCCGGCCACAAGGACCGCGTGCACGGCCACGTGCTGGGCGACTTCAGCAAGGTGGACACCTGGGTGCCGGAGCTGCTGGACGCGGTGGCCGACGCCGCGCCGTTGCTGGCCACCGGCAAGCCCGAGGACTTCATGACCCGCGTGGCGCTGCTGACCCAGCCGGCCTAGTCGCCGCAGTTGACCGGGCAGGGCCGATCGCGCATCGGCGCCGCCATGAGCACCGTCACCATCTGGCACAACCCGGCCTGCGGCACCTCGCGCGGCGTGCTGGCGGCGATCCGCGCCGCCGGTCACGAACCCGCGGTGGTGGAGTACCTGAAGACGCCTCCCACCCGCGACAGCCTCGCCGCGGCCTGCGCGGCAGCGGGCCTCGCCCCAGCCGAGCTGCTGCGCCGTAAGAGCATCGCGGCCGCCGGGCTGGACCCGGACGCGGTGCTGGCGCTGGACGCGCCGGCCCTACTGGACACCCTGGCCGCGCATCCGCTGCTGATCGAGCGCCCCCTGGTCTTCACCCCCGACGGCGTCCGGCTGTGCCGCCCGCCCGAGCGGCTGCGCGAGATCCTGCCCGCCGCGATGCTGTGACGCGCCCGGCGCCGCGGCCGCCCGCCTGAACCCGGCGCGGCCCCGCGCCCGGGCGCGACGGCGCCCTCAGCCCAGGCAACTCGCCACGACATAGCGGCACAGCGCCTCGTGCGTGTGGTGTTCCAGCACCTGCGCGCGGGCGGCCTCGGCCATGCGCGCCAGCCGGCCGGGATCGGCCAGCGCCGCCAGCACCACCCGCTCCAGCCCGTCCCCCTCGACCTCGTAGTGCAGCGCGTGCTCGCCCTCGCGCAGCGGCGCGTGGCGGCGGATCGTGGGCTGGTTGATCACCGGCACGGAGCGGCAAAGCGCCGCCTCGTAGTGCCGGAAACAGTCCCATCCTAACCCTTCCGGCGAGAAGGTGAGCCAGGCCCGGCCGCAGCGGCGCAGGAACTCCTCGCGCGGCAGCGCCTCGCGGGCGATGTCCACCCGCACCCCGCGCGCCGCCAGCGCCTCGATCCGGCGCAGCCCCTCGGCGCGGATCGCCGGGGCGTGCCGGGTGCTGCCGGCAAAGAACAGGTCCACCGTCTTGGGCAGGGGCGGCGGCGCGGCCGTCACCACCTCCGCCGACAGGCCCAGCGAGATCGGGCGCAGCTTCTCCATCCGCCCCGGCAGCCGCGCGTCGCGCAGCGGCAGCCGGAACGCCTTGGCGGGGTCGGCCGGCAGTTCCCGCTTGAAGTAGTGCCGGCAATGGTCGAGCAGCGGCAGGCAGTGCGGCGCGACCTCCCGTTCGTCATGCATGTCCAGCACCGCCAGCGGGGCGGCGCCGCGGCCCGGCGGCAGGCGGCTTGCCAGGCCCCAGGCGATGCCCCGCCGCGCATCCGCGCTGCGCCGCGGGGACAGGAGGCGGCGCAGCATCTCGGGGTTGCCGGGCGAGCGCAGCGGCGGATGCGCGACGATCAGGTCGAAGCGCCCCGGCCGCTGCCAGTGCCGCGGCCGGAAATAGGCGGAGATCAGCGGCGCCACCGCGGCGCTGTCCGGCCCGGCCTGAATGAACACCGTGCTGTCCGGCCAGGTCCGGCGGAACAGGCAGAACTCGCCGATTTCCAGGATGCGTGGCGGGGCCTGCATGGGCCGATGCTGCCCCGGAACGGCGCGGCCCGGGAAGCTGCCCGCCGGGGCCTCGCTTCGGCGGGGCAGAAGAACAGGAAGCCGGGGGGAAGTATCCCCCCGGACCCCCTTCTATTTTCGGGAGTTTGGGGGCGCTTGCCTGGCCACGGGCGCCCTCAAAGACTCCCGAAAGAAGGAGGGGGTCCGGGGGAGTTCACTCCCCCGGCCTTTCCCGCCCCGCCCGCTTCCCCCTGGCCGTGACCGGCCGGGCGGCGTAAGGGCAGGGCCCGGAACGGCAATCCCCACGGGGAAAAGGGCGAGCATGGGTTTCAACTGCGGCATCGTGGGCCTGCCGAACGTGGGCAAGTCCACCCTGTTCAACGCCCTCACGCAAACGGCGGCGGCGCAGGCGGCCAACTACCCCTTCTGCACCATCGAGCCGAATATCGGCCGCGTCGCCGTGCCCGATCCGCGGCTGGACGCGCTGGCCCGCGTCGGCAAGTCGCAGAAGATCGTGCCCACCAGCCTGGAATTCGTGGACATCGCCGGGCTGGTGCGCGGCGCCTCGCGCGGGGAGGGGCTGGGCAACCAGTTCCTGGCCAACATCCGCGAGGTGGACGCCATCATCCACGTCCTGCGCTGCTTCGAGGATGGCGACATCACCCATGTCGAAGGCAGCGTGGACCCGATCCGCGATGCCGAGACGGTCGAGACCGAACTGATGCTGGCCGACCTCGACAGCCTGGAGAAGCGGCTGCCGGCGGCGCAGAAGAAGGCCAAGGGCGGCGACAAGGAGAGCATCGCCCTGGTGGCGCTGATGGAGCCGCTGATCGCGGCCCTCACCGCCGGCCGGCCCGCCCGCACCGCGGTTCCCGCCGGCGAGGAAGCGGCCGTGGCACGGCTGCAGCTGATGACCACCAAGCCCGTGCTCTACGTCTGCAACGTGGAGGAAGGCTCGGCCGCCACCGGCAACGCCCATTCCGCCCGCGTCGCCGAGCGCGCCGCGGCCGAAGGCACCTCGGCCGTGGTGGTGTCCGCCGCCATCGAGGCGGAGATCAGCCAGATGCCCGCCGCCGACCGCGCCGAGTTCCTGGAAAGCCTCGGCCTGGAAGACAGCGGCCTGGACCGCATCATCCGCGCCGGCTACGCGCTGCTGGGGCTGGTGACCTACTTCACCTGCGGCCCCAAGGAAGCGCGCGCCTGGACCATCACCGCCGGCACCAAGGCGCCGCAGGCTGCGGCGGTGATCCACAACGACTTCGAGCGCGGCTTCATCGCGGCGGAAACCATCGCCTACGCGGATTACGTCGCCCTGGGCGGCGAGGCCGGCGCCAAGGAGGCCGGCAAGATGCGGGTCGAGGGCAAGGAATACGTCGTCAAGGACGGCGACGTCCTGCTGTTCCGCTTCAACGTCTGACCGCGTCGCGTGGCCCTGCCGGCGAGCCTTTCCTTCCCCGGCCGGGACGCCTTCCGGCAGCAAGCGCTCTGCTACGCCGTGGCGGCCCTGGGCGGGGCGCTGTTCTTCCTGATCCACACGCCGCTGCCCTGGATGCTGGGCGCGTTGTGCGCGGTGGCCGCGGCGCAGCTGGCCGGGCTGCCGCTGGCGGCCTCCCGCCGGGCGCGCAACATCGCCGCGCTGGTGCTGGGCTGCGCCCTGGGGCTGAACTTCACCCCCGCCGCGGCGGAGCGCCTGCTGCGCGACGTGCCGCTCTGCCTCGGCGCGGCGCTGGCCACCATCCTGGTGGGGCTGCTGCTGATGCCCGTGCTGGCCTGGCTGGCGCGGATCGACCGCCGCACCGCGCTGCTCTCCTCCCTGCCCGGGGGCGCGGCCGACATGGCGCTGCTGGCGGAAGGCATGGGCGCGCGCCCGGCCATCGTGGCGGTGCTGCAGCTGCTGCGCGTGGTGGGGGTGGTGGTGCTGGTGCCCAGTGGCCTGGCCCTGCTGGGCGGGCTGCATTCCTCGCGCGCCGCGGGGGGCGTCGGGGGGGCACTGCACTGGCCGGGCTTCCTGCTGCTGCTGGCGCTGGGCGGCGTCGGCGTCTTCGTGCTGACCAAGGCGCGGCTGCGCAACGCTTGGCTGCTGGGCGGGCTGGTGGCGGCGCTGGGCTTCACCGCCTCGGATATTTCGCTGACGGGCATGCCCTCCTGGGTCACCGGCACGGCGCAGGTGCTGCTGGGCGCCCAGCTCGGCACCCAGTTCGAGCGCGCGACCTTTCTGGGCGGCCGCCGGCTGCTGACCGTGGCGCTGCTGCATGTCGGGCTGCTGACGGCGGGCTGCGCCCTGGTGGGGCTGCTGCTGGCGTTCACGGGGCGCGCCTCGCCCGGGGTGCTGGTGCTGGCCACGGCGCCGGGCGGCGTGGCGGAAATGTCCATCACCGCGCAGGCCATGGCCCTGGACGTGCCGATCGTTGTGGCCTTCCACCTCGTGCGGATCTTCCTGACGGCGCTGCTGGTGCAGCCGATCTGCGCGTTGTTCGGGCGCTGGGGCTGGATCTGAGGCGCGGCGGGGTCGCACCGCCGCATCCCCGAAAAGTGGCCGCGGCGGGGTTCCCCCAGCCGCGGCCGAACGGAGGCTACAGCGACCATTCCAGGTTCTGCTGCGCCTCGGGGGACAGGGCGAAGACCATCACGACGTCGCCGCGGTCCATGCTGTGGTCGGCCAGCTTGCCCTCGTAGTAGGCCATCCCGTCCGCCTCGCCGTCCCGTTCCAGCGCGTTCTGGTAAAGGGCGTTGAGGAAGGTCTGGTCGCTGACGTTGCGGTAGTAGGTCTGGAATTCGGGCGAGTTCTCGATGGCGTTGCTGAACTCCTCGCGCGTCATGCCCTGCTGCATGTTATCCGCGTAGTAGGCGAGGCCGGCGCTCTCCGCGTCGCGGTCGAAGGCGGTGATGTAGGCCGCGCGGATGAAGCCGATATTCTCGCCCGGCACGAAGATGCCGGCCTCGGTCGCGCTCTTCCACACGTCCTTGGCTTCCGCCGAGTCGACGAAGTTCACCAGCACCTGGGCGCGGGACAGCCCGTCCGTCAGCTGCTGCCGGTAGAAGGCCTGGCCCTCGGCCTCGCCCTCGCGGTGCAGCACGTTCCCGTACAGGGTGCTGATGAACTCGTCGTCCGTTTGCTCGCCGTGCTGCGCCTTGTACTCGGTGCCTTCCAGGAAGCCGCGGGCCACGTCGGTCTTGTCCAGGGTCTTGCCCAGGTCCTTTGCCCAGTAGGACAGGCCGTTCGCCTCGCCCGCCCGGTCGAGGATGCCGAGGTAGAGACGGGTCAGGAAGGACGCGTCCGTGTTCGCCCCGAAGCTCAGCAGCCCGTCCTGCAACACCACCGTGCCCGTGTCGGAGGAGGGCGCCAGCGTGTCGCCATCGGCGAGGCGCACGGCGATCTCGGTGGAGCTCATGGTGGGGGCATGCGACACCTGCTCCACCGGCGGCGGCAGCGGCACCGGACGGGCCTGCACCGCGGCATTGGCGCTGAACACCTGCTCCGCATGGCCGAAACCGTCCGTGTAGGAGGCCACGGCCCGCACCGCGTGGCCGATATCCTCACGCACCAGCTGGTGCTCGGTGCCCGCGGCGCCGCTGATATCCGCCCAGCCGCCCTGGCCGTCCTCGCGCTGCCAGCGGTAGCTGACATCGCCCACCCCGTCGGCATCGTCGAAGGCGCGCGTGGCGACCAGGGTCTCACCGCGCATCGGCGTGCCGGACAGGGCGACGTTGCCCGTCGGCGCATCGTCGACATTGGCCACCGGCGCGGCCGTGCCGATGCCGGTCACCTGCTCGGCATGGCCGAAGCCGTCGGTGAAGGACACCACCGTGCGCACGCTGTGGCCCACATCCTCCTGGCCCAGGCGGTAGGTGCTGCCGGTGGCGCCGTTCACGTCGCTCCAGCCGCCCTGGCCGTCATCGCGCTGCCAGCGGTAGCTGAGGGCGCCGAGCCCGTCCGCATCCGCCAGGCCGGAGGTGTCGGCGGTCAGCAGCGCGCCCTGGGCGGGGTCGCCGGTGACCGTCACGGCGCCGGTCGGGGCGTCGTCCACATTGGCCACGGAGGAGGTGGTGGCGGCGCTGGCCACTTCCTCCGCCGTGCCGAAGCCGTCGGTGAAGGAAGCGACGGCGCGCACCGCGTGGCCCACATCGTCCTGGCCCAGGGTGTAGGTGCTGCCCGTGGCGCCGGCGATGTCGGACCAGTTGCCCCCTTCGTCATCGCGCTGCCAGCGATAGGTGATCGGGCCGAGGCCGTCGGCATCGGTCAGCGTGTTGCTGGCGATCAGCAACTCGCCCTGGCCGGGGGTGCCGCTGATCGTGACCGCGCCCCCCGGCGCGTCGTTCACGTTGGCCACCGGCGTGCCGGTGGCGGCGCTGGCCACCTCCTCCGCATGACCGAAACCGTCGGTGAAGGAAGCGACGGCGCGCACGCTGTGGCCGGCATCCGCCTGCACCAGGCCGTAGGTGCTGCCGGTGGCGCCGTCGATGTCACTCCAGCCGCCCTGGCCGTCATCGCGCTGCCAGCGATAGGTGATCGCACCCAGCCCGTCCGCATCGGTCAGCGTGTCCGTCACCGTCAGCGTCCCGCCTTCCTCGACGGTGCCGCTGATCGTGACCGTGCCGCCCGGCGCATCGTCCACATTGGCCACGGAGGAGGTGGTGGCGGCGCTGGCCACTTCCTCCGCCGTGCCGAAGCCGTCGGTGAAGGAAGCGACGGCGCGCACCGCGTGGCCCACATCGTCCTGGCCCAGGGTGTAGGTGCTGCCCGTGGCGCCGGCGATGTCGGACCAGTTGCCCCCTTCGTCATCGCGCTGCCAGCGATAGGTGATCGGGCCGAGGCCGTCGGCATCGGTCAGCGTGTTGCTGGCGATCAGCAACTCGCCCTGGCCGGGGGTGCCGCTGATCGTGACCGCGCCCCCCGGCGCGTCGTTCACGTTGGCCACCGGCGTGCCGGTGGCGGCGCTGGCCACCTCCTCCGCATGACCGAAACCGTCGGTGAAGGAAGCGACGGCGCGCACGCTGTGGCCGGCATCCGCCTGCACCAGGCCGTAGGTGCTGCCGGTGGCGCCGTCGATGTCACTCCAGCCGCCCTGGCCGTCATCGCGCTGCCAGCGATAGGTGATCGCACCCAGCCCGTCCGCATCGGTCAGCGTGTCCGTCACCGTCAGCGTCCCGCCTTCCTCGACGGTGCCGCTGATCGTGACCGTGCCGCCCGGCGCATCGTCCACATTGGCCACGGGGGTCGCCAGGGCCGCGCTGGTCACGGATTCCGTGAGGCCCGCGCCGTCGGTGAAGCTGGTCACCACCCGCACCGAATGGCCGACATCCGCCTGCCCGAGCTGGTAGGTGCTGCCCGTGGCGCCGGTGATGGCCGTCCAGCCGCCGTTGCCGTCATCGCGCTGCCACAGGTAGGCCAGGGTGCCGACCCCGTCGGCGTCGGCCATGGCGCTCGTGTTGGCGGTCAGGACCTCGCCCTGCGCGGCGCTGCCGTCGACCGTGACGCTGCCGGTGGTGGGGCTGTTGATGTAGAGCGCCAGCGGGGCCGAGGCGACGGACTCGTTGCCCGCCGCATCGGTCGCCACCGCCGTCACTGTGTGGGCGCCAGGGGCGAGGGCGGAGAAGGTGTGCTGCCAGGTGCCGTCGCTGCCCGCGGTCACCGTGGCGGTGGCCACGCCGTCCAGGTTCAGCGTCACGTAGTCGCCGGCCACGGCCGTGCCGGACACGGTGGGCGTGGTGTCATGGGCGTCCGAGCCGTCGCGCACGGGCGCCGCCAGCGTGGTCGGGGCGGCGGTGTCCACCTCCACCGACAGCACCACCGGGGTGGTCAGGGCGCCGGAGGAACCGTCGGAGGCGACGGCGGTGATCTCGTGCGGGCCGTCGGCCAGGTTGCCGGGAAGCGTGTAGCTCCACTTGCCGTCGGCCCCGGCCGTCACGGTGGTCAGCGTGCTGCCGTCCAGCTTCAGCTCCACCGTGTAGTTGGCCACGGTTTCGCCGGCGATGGTGGGCGCCGCCACCTTGGTCAGCCCGTCGCTGTCGGACCGGCCGGTGTCGGTGGCCGCCGTGAGCCGCAGGGAGGTGCTGGGCACCTCGATGGTGATGCTCTGGTCCGTGGTCATCCCCGTGCCGTCGCGGCCGCGGATGTTGAGCACGTAGGAGTCCCCGCGCATGTCGGGGGTGGGGATGAACTTGATGTGCAGGGTGGTCTTGCCGCCCTCGCTGCTGGTTTCGGTGGAAAAGATCGCCGGATCGGTGCTGGGCGGGTTCAGCACGGTCAGCACCGGCGGCGTGTCGCTGTCGGGGTCGTCCATCACCACGTGGGTGTGGAACATCTCGTTCACCACGGCCTGCTGCGTGGTGCTGGCGATCTCCTCGATCACCGGCGACTGCGAGCCGGCCGGGACGATCTTGAACACGAAGTCCACGGGCACGGAGGACAGGACGTTGCCCTGCGCATCCAGGTCCTCCACCATCACCGTGACCTGCCAGCGGTCATTGGTCGCGGTGGCGACGGCGGCGTCGGTGACGTCCCAGGTGATCAGCCCGTTGGGCGTGATGGTCAGGCCGGTGGGGCGGGTCGCCTCCGTGTTGATGTTGTTGTTGTAGAACTCATCCTGCGTGCCATAGCGGAAGCGCAGCGTGTCGCGGTTCGGGTCGGCGGCGACGATCTGGTAGGTGAACACCGCGTTGTCGGGCACCTGCACCACCGCCGGTACCGCGACGATCGGCGAGCGATTGCCGACGTCGTCGAGGTCGACGGTCATCGTCTGCTGCCAGTTGGTGTTGACCAGGTTCCTGGCGGTTTCGCGGGCCCCGCCGCTCCAGGTCACGACGTGCTCGCCGCCCGTGGCGTAGGTGTGCTGGACGCCGACCTCGTTGGCCTCGATGGTGCCGTTGCCGTTCAGGTCGGTGACGAACTCGGTGATCGCGTCGTTGGTGGTGGGGTCGCGCGACAGGATGCGGAAGGACACGTTCTGCGTGGTGCCATCACCGAAGTCGAGCGTGATCATGCTCGGCGCGATGGCGCCCACCGCGGCGCCGCCGGTGAAGCTGTGGTTGGCCGTCCAGTCCACGCTGCCCTTGATCAGCACCGTGTTGGGCGAACCGGCCACCGGTTCCCAGGACATGGTGGCGTAGCGGAAATGGTTCAGCGTGTGCTGCCAGTTCTCCACCGCCTCGGCCGAGAAGGGCAGGGAGGCCTCGATGCTGCCGGTCTGCGCTTCCAGCTCCCAGTCGCCGCCCAGCGCCGCCGCACCCGTCAGGTCTGTGGAGGCCGCCACGTCGGCGCCGCTGGCCGCGGCCAGCCTGGACAGCAGCGCTTCGCCGCCGGCCGAGCCCGCCACGTCGCAGCCGTAGAGCAGGATGTCGGCATCCGCCGTCAGGGCGGACTGCCAGGAGGCGATCTGTTCGGCCCGCGCGTCCACCGTGCCGGCGGTCACGGCGGCGTTGCCCAGGTTGAACTCACCCTCGGCGCCATGGCCCAGCACGTGCAGTGCGGTGATGCCGCTGCGGCCGGCCAGGGCTTCGGTGATCTGGTCGAGGCCGTCACGGTCCGCGGCCAGGCGGACCACCTCCACGGTCGGCGAAAGGCCCGCCAGCAGGATTTCCGCTTCCGGCACGCCGGCATCGACGAACAGGATTTCGCGGGCGGCAGGCTGGGACCCGGTGGACGTGAGGGACTGGCTCATGGATTTCCCGATCGGAGTTGAGGGATCGATGCCCACCGCGCCCCATGCCTCCGCCGATCTCGGAACCGGAAAGGGTTGCAGTGCGGGTCTCACCGACGCCGCTCATCTTGCCGGGAGAAGAATTACCGGAGCTTGAAGGTCGCCGGCCCGATCCCCGCCGCGCCCGGCCAGGGGAGGCCGTCCCTGCCAGAATCCTGTGTTCCCACGCCGGATCTGCAGCACGGCCCGCCCCCGGCGAACGGCGCCGCGCCGCGCTGCACGCCGCCTCCCGTTTCGCCGAATCGCGCACGACTCGGGCCAGGCCGGCTCGTGCCCTCAGCCCCGGCGCCCGCCCGGCCGGAGTCGCGTGCCGAACCGAGGGCAGGGGCGGCCCACCCTTGTCCGCGTCCGACCGCGGCCTGTAGCCTTTGCCACCGCCGGCCCGGTGCTCCGCCCGGCCGCGAGGATTTCCGATGACCATCGACCCCGGTGCCGAGCGCGCCATCCTCGACGCCGTCGCCGCCCTGGAGAGCGAGGCGGTGGAGGCGCTGGCGCGGCTCGTGCGCTGCCGCTCCACCCTGGGGGAGGAAGCGGGCGCGCTGGAGGAGATGGCGCGCCATTTCGCCGCGCTCGGGCTGGAACCGCGCCGCATCCCCACCGTGCCGGAAGCCCTGCGCGACCATCCCGGATTCTCGCCGCCGCTGATCTCCTACGCGGGCCGCGACAACGTCGCCGCGCTCTTCACCCCGCGCGAAGGCAAGGGCCGCTCGCTGACGCTGCAAGGCCACGTGGACGTGGTGCCGGAAGGTGCTGCGGACCTTTGGACCACCCCGCCCTTCGAGCCCGCGCTGCGCGAAGGCCGCATGTTCGGCCGCGGCGCCGGGGACATGAAGGCCGGGCTGGTGTCCTACCTCTTCGCCTTCCGGGCGCTGCGCCTGGCCGGGCTGCAGCCCGCCGCCCCCGTGCAGCTGCAGGCGGTGATCGAGGAGGAATGCACCGGCAACGGCGCCCTGGCCACGATGCTGGCCCTGCCGCGCACCGACGCCGCCATCATCCCCGAACCTGGCCCTGGCTTCGCCGGCCTCTATTCCGCCGAGGTCGGCGTGGTCTGGGCCTGGGTCACCGTGACCGGCCGCCCCGCCCATGTGCGCGACATGCAGTCCGGCGTGAACGCCATTGAGGCCGCCATGACCGTGGCCGCCGCCTTCAAGGAGTACGAGGCGCGGATGAACCGCGCCGAGCACGTCCACGTCGCCTTTCACGGCGTGAACCACCCGGTGAACGTCAACATCGGCACGCTGGAGGGCGGGGAGTGGAACTCCTCCGTTCCCACCCGCGCGCGGCTGGGGCTGCGGGTGGGCGTGATGATGGGCAACACTGCCGCCGCCGTGCGGGCCGATATCGAGGCGATCGTGGCGCGCCTCGCCGGCAGCGAGGCCCTGCGCGGCGCCAAGCTGGCACTGGAATTCCGCGGCTTCCTCGCCGACCCCTGCGTCTTCGACATGGAGAGCGACATCGTCCGCCTCGCCCGCCACCATTACGCGGCAGCCGCCGGCACCGAGCTGCGCCAGTTCCCCGCCACCGGCCTGACCGACGGCCGCTTCTTCGCGCTCTACGCCGACACCCCCGTCGCCTGCTTCGGCCCCGAGGCGCAGGAAATCCACGGCATCGACGAGAGCGTCGGCCTGGACAGCATGCACAGCATCACCCGCACCATCGCCCTGACGATGGCCGAATGGTGCGGCCTGGAGCGCGCGGCGTGAGCGCCGCCGCGCCGGACCGGGGCTGACGGACACCACCCATGCGCATCGCCGTCGGCGGCTTCCAGCACGAGAGCCATTCCTTCGCCCCCACCCCCACCGGCTGGGACGAGTTCCTCCACCCTGGCGGCTGGCCCGCCCTGCAGCGCCCGCCCGGGCTGCTGGCCGCCCTGCGCAACACCAGCACCCCCATTGCCGGCGCCATCGCCGCTGCCGGGGCCATGGGCTTCACCCTGGCGCCGCTGACCTGGTGCCTGGCCAATCCCGGCGGCCCCGTGACGGCCGAGGCCTTCGAACGCATCTCCTCCCTGCTGCTGTCCGACCTGCAGGACGCCCTGGCCGCCGGGCCGCTGGACGGCATCTTCCTGGACCTGCACGGCGCCATGCTGGCCGAAGGCTTCCCCGACGCCGAGGGCGAGCTGCTGCGCCGCGTCCGCGCCGTGGCTGGCCCGGCGACGCCCCTGGTGGCCAGCCTGGACCCGCACTGCAACCTGACCGCCGCGATGGTAGAACGCGCCGACGCCCTGTCCCCCTTCCGCACCTATCCGCACGTCGACATGAAGCCCGCCGGCGCCCGCGCGCTGCGCCTGCTGGTGGAGCGCGCCCGCCGCGGCCGCCCCTTCGCCCGCGCCTTCCGGCAACTGGACTTCCTGCTCCCCATCACCGCGCAATGCACGCTGGTGCCCCCCATGGCCGAGGCGATGGCCGAGCGCGACCGCATCGCCCTGCGTCACGGGGTCGCGGAGCTGGGCCTGTGCTTCGGCTTCCCCTACGCCGACTTCCCCGATTGCGGCGCCGCAATCGCCTGCTACGCCGTCGACGAGCCCAGCGCCGTTGCGGCCGCCGAGGAGATGCTGCGCTGGCTGCGCACGCATGAGGCCGAGTTCCGCTCCGACATCCTCCCGGCAGGGGAAGGCGTGGCCGAGGCGATCCGCCTCTCCGCCAAGGCCACGCGCCCGGTGATCCTGGCCGACACCCAGGACAATCCCGGCGGTGGCGGCCACGGCGACACCACCGGCCTGCTGGCCGAGCTGGTGCGCCAGGGAGCCCGCGGCGCCGTGCTGGCCACGATCAACGACGCCGCCAGCGCCGCCGCCTGCCGCGCGGCGGGGGAAGGGGCCAGCCTGTCGCTGCGCCTGGGCGGCCGTTCCGACGGCCGGCCGCTGGACGTCACGGCCAAGGTGCTGCGCGTGTCGGATGGCCGCTTCACCTGCACCGGCCCCATGGCCGCGGGCAACCCGGCCGATCTCGGGGATTCGGCGCTGATCTCGGCCAACGGGGTCAAGGTGATCGTGAACAGCCGCAAGATGCAGGCCTACGACCAGGCAATCCTGCGGCACCTCGGCGTGGAGCCGGCGCGGGAAAAGATCCTGGCGCTGAAGTCCAGCGTGCACTTCCGCGCCGATTTCGGGCCGATCGCGGAAAAGGTGCTGGTGGTGGCAGCCCCGGGGCCCGTGGTGGCCGACCCGGCGACGCTGCCCTTCCGGCACCTGCGCCCCGGATTGCGGCTCCGGCCCGGGGCGGGCTGAAGCGTTGCGCCGGTAAGGAAGGCAAGCCGGGGGAAGTATCCCCCGGACCCCCTTCTATTTTCGGGAGTCAGGGGGTGGCGCAACGGTCACGCACGCACCCCCAAACTCCCGAAAGAAGGAGGGGGTGTGGGGGAGTTCACTCCCCCGCTCTTATCACAACCGGTCGGCGGTCCGCTGCAGCGCCGCGGCCGCCTCGCGCGCCGCGGCCGCCGCCTGACCGAGGGAGCGGACCTCCCCATCCCAGTCCAGGGTCGACCGTTCCAGCCGCGCCGTTTCCGTCCGCAGCTGCCCCAGCGAGGCGCGCAGCTGCCCCAGCGCCGCGCGCTGTTCCGCCTGCGCCATCTGCAACCGGCACAGCGCGACGGCGAGCCGGTTCTTCGGCGTGGCGGGAAAGGCGATCACGTTGCCGGTCTGCATCGGGAGGAACCTCGTCGGCTGGCGCTCAGTGCGGCACCTTAACGAAGACTTAAGCCGTCCCGTTGCATGAGGCAAATCTTATTGGCCGAGAAATTCCCCGGCCAGCAGCAGCAGCCCCGCCCCGATCGACAGGATCCAGCGCAGCCGCACCCAGCGCGGCGACACTGCGCCGCCCGTCGCCGCCACCGCCTCGCCCGCCGCCGTGAGCAGGATCGCCGCCGCCAGCACCGCGGCCGCCGTGGCGGGCTGCAGCTGCAGCGCCACGGCCGCCACCAGCGAGGGCACCACGCCCAGCCCGAAGCGCGGCCAGTCCCAGCCCGCCTCCGCCTCGGGCGCCCGCAGCGCCGCGCCCCAGTGCACCGCGCCCAGGAAGCTCAGGATGCTGGCGCCGTAACCCACCAGCCAGGGGCGCGCCCAGTCCTCCCCCGCGGCCGCCAGGGCGGCGAGGCCGGCGAAGGGCAGCAGCCCCGCCAGCCCCAGCAGCGTCGCGGCGGCCGGCAGGCGCCAGCCGCCCGGGCCTTCAGTCACCACCGCTGCGCGCCATGGCCTGCCCGGCCGCCGAGGTGGCGGACACCGCCCCCGGCACCGCCGCGCTGCGCGACGCCGGCAGCGCCGCCATCACGGCCATGGTGGTCGCCGCCAGATACGGCACGGACTGCACCAGCAGGATCACGGTCCACAGCACGGCTTCCCAGGTTCCGCCCCGGTGTACGGCGGTGATGCCGACTGCCGCCATCCACAGCAGCGCGAGCAGGATCAGCTCCTCGCGCGCCGTGGCCAGGCCCTGCACCAAGGCGGGGGCATTGGCCATCTTGGGCGTGCGGGCGAAATGCGCCCGGCGCTTGAACAGCCCCTGCCACACCGCCTTGCCGATGGTGTGGGTCAGCGCCAAGCCGCCCAGCGCCGCCGCCAGCCGATCACCGGCGCCGCAGGCCACGCGCGCGGCATACAGCGTCCAGATCTGGAACAGCTTGAAGCCGAACAGGCCGAGGCTGGGCAGCATGAACAGCAGGATGGGGAACTCGTTGCTCATCCCCACCGCCTGCGCCGCCGTCCGCAGCGCGGTCCAGAAGCCAGCGCCGATGCCGAAGCCCGCCAGTGCCTCGTGCAGTTCGGGATAGGCGAGGGGGTTGCTGATCGGCAGCAGGATCAGCCCCAGCGACCAGAACAACCCGCCCAACACGAAGGCCAGCCCCAGCGCGTCGCCGAACCAGGGCATCCAGCCCATTACGAAGTGGAAGCGCTGGCCCTGGGACAGGGACCGGTCGAAGGGGTTTAGCAGCGCCCGCCAGTGGCCCTTGACGATCTGCATCGCGCCGAAGGCCCAGCGGTGCCGCTGCTTGCGATAGGCGGCGAAGTCGTCCGGCATCACGCCGCGGCCCATGCTGTCCGGGCAGTACACGGCTTCCCAGCCCTGCCGCATCAGCTTCAGGCCGAGCTCGCTGTCCTCGCAGATGCACCATTCCGCCCAGCCGCCGGCGCCTTCCAGCGCGCTCCGGCGGATCAGCGTCATGGTGCCGTGCTGGATGATGGCGTTGCGCTCGTTGCGGGTGACCATGCCGGCGCGGAAGAAGCCGGCGTACTCCCAGAACATCACCCGCTTGAACCAACCCTCATGCGCGTCGCGGTAGTCCTGCGGCGACTGGGTGAAGCCGACCTCCGGCCGGTCGAAGAAGGGCGCCATGCGGCGCAGCCAGTCCGGCCGCACGGCGTAGTCGCTGTCCAGCACGCCGATCACCGTGGCGTCCGCCGCCGTTTCCCGCAGCGCGAAGTTCAGCGCCCCCGCCTTGAAGCCCTTCCACCGGCCGAGATGGAAGAAGCGGAACTTCGGCCCCAGCCGGGCGCAATGCTCCGCCACCGGTTCCCACAGCGCCGGGTCGGTGGTGTTGTTGTCCACCACCAGCACCTCGAAATCGGGGTAGTCCAGCGCGGCCAGCGCATCCAGCGTGTCGCGCACCATCTGCGGCGGCTCGTTGCAGATGGGCAGGTGCAGCGACACCTTGGGCAGCGCCGCGCCCGTGGCAGCGGGCAGGGCGGGCCAGCGCCGCTTGCTCACCCGGCCCCAGACGGTTTCCGCCAGCTCGAAGCTGTCGCTCAGCAGCAGCGCCAGTAGCAGCAGCTGGCCGGCGATCAGCACGCTCCAAACGGCGCCGGCGCTGGCGGACAGGTAGGTCTCGCTCATCGCCAGGACCACCAGCGTGGTGCCCGTCGTGAACAGCTGCGCCAGCCCGGCCATCAGCAGCTTGCCGGGCAGCCGGATATCCGGGCGGCGGGCCAGGAAGAACAGGCTGGCGGCAAAGGCGAAGAAGCTCGCCCCCAGCGCCCAGCCGGCCCAGCCCGGCGTTTCCTGCACCGCGCCCACCATCGGCCACTTCGCCTGCCGGTCCAGGTCCAGCATGCCCCAGTAGCCGGCGGCGCGGCCCTCGAAGCTCACCTTCCAGGGCTGGTCGAAAGCCTCCATCACGAAGTAGTCGAGCCCGCGCCGCTCAGCGATGTTGAAGAACTTGCGCAGGAACATCGCCTGGTTGACGCGCGTGGCCCGCGCCGCGCCGATGTCGCGTCCGTCGGACGGCCAGCCGACCTCGCCGATCACCACGGGCTTGCCGGGGAAGCGCGCCTGCACGGCGTCGAACTTCTCCATGATGAAGTCCAGCGCCGCGTCCACCGGCAGACCTTCCCAGTAGGGCAGCAGGTGGATGGTGATGAAGTCCACGGCCTCGCCCAGCTCGGGGTGGTCGAGCCAGACGTGCCAGGGCTCGGCGGTGGACACCGGCTGGCGCACCTGCCGGCGCACCTGCTGCACGTAGCCGGCCAGCTGCTGCGCGCTGAGGTCGCCGCGCAGCACCGCCTCGTTGCCCACCAGCACGCGGTCGACGTTGCGCGATTCCCGCGCCACCTGCACCAGCGAGCGGATCTCCGCCGCGTTGCGGTCCAGCCGGCGGTCGAGCCAGGAGCCCAGCGTCACCCGCAGGTCCAGCCCGCTGTTCCAGGCGAGCTGCGGGATGCGCTCCAGCCCGCCATGCACGGCGTAGGTGCGCACGCGCCGGGTCAGCGGCGCCACGCGGCGCAGGTCGCCCTCGATCTGCTCGGCGGTGGGCCAGTTATTGCCTTCGGCGCTCTGCCCGCGCTGGTAGGGCGCGAAGGCCAGGCCGTTCACCTGGCCGCGGAAATCCGGCATCGCCACCGGGCGGTTCCAGGCCCACCAGGCGCCCAGATGCGCCAGGGCCACCAGCAGCAGCACCAGCAGCGTACCGGCATGCGGGGAAGAACGGCGGGGCCGCGCCCCGGACTGGGACGGCGCGGCCGTCGGGGGGGACCAGGGGGATTGCTCGAAACGGGCGTTCATCTCGGGTCCGGCGTCACACCGCGGCGGTCCCGTTCCGGACGACGCGCCCCCCGGCGGGTCCGGGCGGCGCGGCCGATTCGAGGACCTCGCGTAGTCCTGATGAAACGAAGCGGCTGCGGCGCCGGTCGGCCGCAAATGGGGCATTTTTGCGGCGCAACAAAAAACCGCCGTGTCCCGCAACCCTCGGGTGCTACCCCGCCGTGCACGCCTCCCCTAAACAACCGCGCATGTCCGCGCTGATCGAGATCGGGATTATCCTCGTGCTGGTGCTGCTCAACGGCGCCTTCGCGATGGGGGAGCTGGCAGTGGTTTCCGCCCGGCGCGCCCGGCTGCTGGCGCTGCAGCGCAACGGCCGCGTCGGCGCCACCGCGGCGCTGGCGATGGCCGAGAACCCCGAGCGCATGCTGCCCACGGTGCAGATCGGCATCACGCTGGTGGGCATCCTGGCCGGCGCCTTCGGCGGCGCCCGGCTGTCCGCGTCCCTGCAAGGACCGCTGTCGCAGATCCCGGGCCTGGCACCCTATGCCGACAACCTCGCCTTCGGGCTGGTGGTGCTGGCCATCACCTACCTGTCGCTGATCCTGGGCGAGCTGGTGCCCAAGACCCTGGCGCTGCGCGACCCCGAAGGCATCGCCTGCACCCTGGCCCGGCCGCTGGCGGTCGTGTCGCGCGTCGCCTCGCCGGCCGTGTGGCTGCTCAGCGGCTCCTCCACCCTGGTGCTGAAGCTGCTCGGCGCCTCGCGCCCGGTGGAACAGTCGGTGACGGAAGAGGAGGTGAAGGCCGTGGTGGCCGAAGGCGCCGAGGCCGGCGCCCTGGAAGACGAGGAGCGCCACATGATCGAGCGCGTCCTCCGCCTCGCCGACAAGCCCGTGCGCGCCCTGATGACCCCGCGCACGGAGGTGGAATGGCTCGACCGCGCCGACCCGCCGGACCAGCTCGCGGCCCGGCTGCGCGGCAGCGGCGTCACCCGCTTCGTGGTGGCGGATGGGCGGGTGGATAACGTGGTGGGGCTGGTGGTTACCAAGGACCTGCTGGACCAGCTGCTGGCCGGGGAGCCGCTGTCCCTGGCCCAGGCGCTGCGGCAGCCCATGGTGCTGCCCGACAACCTGCCGGCCCTGGACGCGCTGGAACGGATGCGCGCCGACCGGCTGGGCATGGCCCTGGTGATGGACGAATACGGCTCCTTCGAGGGCGTGGTCACTGCCTCCGACCTGCTGGAAGCCATCGTGGGCGAGCTGGGCGGCGAGCCGGCGCCGGAACCCGGCCGGGCCGAGCAGGAGGAGGAAGGCAGCCTGATGCTGGACGGCATGATGCCGTCGGATGAACTGAAGGCCCGGCTGGACCTGCCGGCGCTGCCGCAGGAAGGCAGCTACCACACGGTGGGCGGGCTGATCCTGGCGCTGCTGCGCCGCGTGCCCAAGGCCGGGGACCGCATCGTCTGGTCCGGCTGGCAGTTCGAGGTGGTGGAGATGGACGGGCGGCGCGTCGACACCGTGCGTGCCTCGCGCGAGGAAGCGGCGGCCGGCTGAATGCCCCGGCCGCCGCGGCAGCGTGCCGCCTCAGCGCGCCGCCAGCATCCCCGCCAGCATCTTCATGTGCTCGTCGATCCGGCCCAGGGCGAGGCTGGCCAGCACCCGGTCGGGCAGCGGCGCGGCGGTGGAGCGCACCATCGCGTTGTAGACGTTGGCCGCTTCCTGATGCGCGGTCATCTGCGCTTCCACGAAGAGCGGCTCGAAGCCATTCTCGGTGGCGCTGGTCAGGCGCTGCAGCAGCATCGTCTTGTCCGGCGTCAGCGCCGGCGGGGCCACCTGGTAGCCCGCCAGCTGCAGCGTCCGCATGATGCCCTGCTGCTCATCCACCTCGAACTGGGCGAACTGCTTCAGCGGCGCGCGGGTCGGCTTGTCCACGGCAATCTGCGCCGACTGCATCAGGAAAGCGCCGCCCTGCAGGGCCAGGGTGCGCAGCGCGTCCGGGCTCAGGCCCTGGAGGTTCTGCTGCACGGCAGCAGGGTTGGTCTGCGCCAGGGTGGCACGGCCGAGCAGGGCGGTGCCGGCCAGGGCGACGGCGAGGGTGCGGCGGTTCAGCATGGGGGAAGTCTCCAGGAAATTGGGGGGACGCCAGCGGGGGCGGCGTCTCGGAAAAAGGATTCCCGGCGGCGGCGGTTGCCGTTCTTTCCGATCCTGCACGGCAACGTTAAGTCCCCGGCAGGCTGCAACCGCATCGCGCGACCCGCGCGCAGCAACCGCGCCGAACAAGGCCGTCGGGCGGCGGGACCGGGGCACTCGACGGCGGCCCACCGGCATCCGGCGGGCCGCAAAGGCGGGGCGGCCGGAAGAACCGCCGGCGCCGTTTCAGCGCGTGCCGTTCTGCAGCGTGTCGATCAGGATCAGGTGCTCGCGGATCGTGTTGGTGGCGAGCAGGGCGATGATCTTCACCGGCGGCGGCTGGTTGCCTTCCTGCAGGGCGGTGAACACATTCAGCGCTTCCTGGTGGCCGGCATTCATCACCTCCAGGAAGGCCGGATCGAAGGCCGCGCCGTTGGTGGTCTGCAGCCGCTGGATCGCCTGGCGCTTCTCGGGCGGCAGTTCCGGCGTCGGCTTGCCCGGCTCGTGGCCGGCGATGCGCATGGCCTCGGCGATGCCGTCCTGCTCGCGCGCCTCGAACTGGGCGAAGCGCTTCACCTCCGGCCGCTGCGCCTTTTCCATGCCGATCCGCGCGGCCTGGAGCAGGAAGGACCCGCCGGCATGCGCCATGTCCATCACCCGGGCGGGGTCGAGGTTGGTCAGGGTGCCCGGCGGCGAGGCCGGATTCTGCGCCATGACGCCGCTGACCAGCGTGCTCTGGGCGGCCAGGATGGTGCCGCCGGCAATGGCCAGCGTCAGGGTGCGTCGGTCGAACATGCCGTGGGTTTCCTCGGGCTGGGGCACGCGCGGTGCCGAACAGGCCAGGGAAACGGCGGCCGGGGAGAGAGGGTTCCCCGCGCCGCTTTCAGGAAAGCGTCAGCGCGCGGCGGTCTTGGCCAGCGGCGCGACGAATTGCGGCTCCGTGTCCCAGGGGAACAGGATCCAGGTGTCCTGGCTGACCTCGGTCACGAAGGTGTCCACGACAGGCTTGCCGGCGGGCTTGGCATAAACGGTGGCGAAATGCGCCTTGGGCAGGATGGTGCGCACCACCTTGGCCGTGGTGCCGGTGTCCACCAGGTCGTCCAGCAGCAGCCAGCCTTCGCCGTCGCCGGCCGCATCGGGCGACTTGACGACGTTGGGGGTGCCGCGCTGCTCCTCGTCGTAGGTCACCACCGACACGCTCTCGATCAGCCGGCATTCCAGCTCGCGCGCGATGATCGCGGCCGGGATCAGCCCGCCGCGGGTGATGGCGACGATGCCCTTCCAGGGGCCGCCATCGGGTCCCTTGTCCATCAGCCGCCAGGCCAGCGCCTTGGCGTCGCGGTGCAGCTGGTCCCAGCTCACGATGTAGTAGCGCGGCGGCATGAAGCTCGATCCCTCAGAAGAGCCGCGCGCCGTTCGGCACGGGCTGGTCGGGCCGCAGCAGCACCACGGCCCCGTTCTCGTCCGGCACGCCCAGCACCAGCACTTCGCTCGGGAAGCCCGCGATGCGGCGCGGCGCGAAGTTCACCACCGCCAGCACCTGCCGCCCCACCAGCCCGGCCGGCTCGTAGTGCACGGTGACCTGCGCGGAAGACTGCTTCACGCCGATCTCCCCGCCGAAATCCACCCAGAGCTTGATCGCCGGCTTGCGTGCCTCGGGAAAGGGTTCGGCACGCAGCACCGTGCCGGCGCGGATCTCGATCCGGTCGAATTCCTCGATCGTCGCGGGGGCGGCCATGGATGTTCCCCTAGCCGAGCCGCCGCGGCCCGGAAAGGGGGCAAGGGGCAGGGCAGGGCGGCCAGCGGCCCCGGGAAAGGTGGACCGGAAAAGGGGGCATGCCCCGCGGTTGCTGGCCCGGTCCCCGCGTGGCAGCGTCGGGCGGTGCATGCGGGCGTGTTGCCCGACAAACGTGAAGGGCCCGCCGTGATCCGCGATTTCCACAGCCCCGGCCGTAGCCCGGCGATCTCCGCCAATGGCATGGCCGCCACCTCCATGACCGCCGCCACCCTGGCCGCGCTGGACATCCTGCGCGCCGGCGGCAACGCCATGGACGGCGCCATCGCCGCCGCGGCCGTGCTGGCGGTGATCGAGCCGCAGAGCACCGGCATCGGCGGCGACTGCTTCTGCCTCTACGCCCCCGCCGGCACCGGCGAGGTGGTGGCGCTGAACGGTTCCGGCCGTGCCCCCGCCGCCGCCACGCCCGAGGCCCTGCGCGCCGCCGGGCTGACGGAGATGGTCAACACGTCGGCCCATTCCGTCACTGTGCCCGGCGCGATCTCCGCCTGGGACCTGCTCTCGCGCACGCATGGCCGGCTCGGGCTGGACGCGCTGCTGCAGCCCGCCATCCGCTTCGCCGAGGACGGCCACCCCGTCACGCCCCGCGTCGCCAGCGACTGGGCGAGTTCGGCGGCCAAGCTGGCGCGCCACCCCGCCGCCGCGCGGCACTTCCTGGTGGACGGCAAGGCCCCCGGCGTGGGCGACATCTTCCGCAACCCCGCCCTGGGCAGCACGCTGCGCGCGATCGCCCGCGACGGCGCGGCCGCCTTCTACACCGGCGCCATCGCGGCCGACATGGTGAACGCGCTGCGCGAGGCTGGCGGCCTGCACACGGAAGCCGATTTCGCCGCCGGCCAGCACGTCGCCGAATTCGTGCAGCCGATCCGCACGAGCTGGCGCGGCATGGAGGTGTTCCAGTGCCCGCCCAACGGTTCGGGCATGCTGGTGCTGATGCTGCTCAACATCCTCGGCGGCTTCGAAACCCCTGCCGCCGGCCCGCTCTCGGTCGAGCGCCTGCACCGCCACATCGAGGCCGCCCGCTTCGCCTACCGCGACCGCGACGCCTTCCTGGCCGACCCATCCCAGGTCGAGGTGCCGGTGGAGCACCTCTGCTCCCCCGCCTATGCCGACGCCGTGCGCGCCCTGATCCGCGACGACCGCGCCCTGCCGGAACTGCCGCCGGCCGGAGAACCCTCCGGCTCCGCCGACTGGGTCCGCCACAAGGACACCGTCTACCTCTGCGTGGTGGACCGGGACGGCAACGCCTGCTCCTTCATCAACTCCCTCTTCGAGGGCTTCGGCTCCGGCATCCTGGCCGAGAAGTCGGGCGTGATGCTGCAGAACCGCGGCTTCGGCTTCCGGCTGCAGGAAGGCCACCCCAACTGCATCGCCCCCAACAAGCGCCCGCTGCACACCATCATCCCCGGCATGGTGATGCAGAACGGCCGCCCCATCATGCCCTACGGCGTGATGGGCGGGCACTTCCAGCCGATGGGGCAGACCCTGTTCCTGAGCAACCACTTCGAGTTCGGCCTGGACCCGCAGGCGGCGCTGGACCTGGCGCGGCTCTTCCCGACGGGCGGCAAGATCCAGGTGGAGAAGGGCATCCCTGGCGCCGCGATCACCGGGCTGGAACGCCTCGGCCATGCCTGCTCGCTGATCGACAAGCCGCATGGCGGCGGCCAGGCCATCCTGATCGACCATGAGCGCGGCGTGCTGATCGGCGGCTCCGACCCGCGCAAGGACGGCGTCGCGCTGGGCTACTGACCCCGGCGCCCGCCCGGGGCCGCGAAGGAGGACAGAACCGTGCCGATGCGTGCCCTGCGCGTGGACATCACCACCCTGGCGGTGGACGCGATCGTCAACGCCGCCAACACCGCCCTAGCCGGCGGCGGCGGGGTGGACGGCGCGATCCACCGCGCCGCCGGGCCGGAACTGCTGCGCGCCTCCCTCGCCCTGGCGCCTTGCCCGACCGGGCAGGCCCGCATCACCCCGGGCTTCCGGCTGCCCGCCCGCCACGTCATCCACGCGGTGGGCCCGGTCTGGCGCGGCGGCGGGTCGGGGGAGGCGGAGCTGCTGGCCAGCTGCTACCGCGAGAGCCTCGCCCTGCTGCGGCGGGCCGGCGGCCGCAGCATCGCCTTTCCCGCCATCTCCACCGGCATCTACGGCTTCCCGCCCGCTCCGGCCGCCCGCATCGCGGTCGGCACGGTGCGCCCGGAGGCGGCGGAGCTGGACATCACCTTCGCCTGCTTCGACGCCGCCACCCTGGCGCTCTACGAGGCCGAGCTGACGTAGAGGCGGGCTCCGGAAAGCCGGGGGGAAGTATCCCCCCGGACCCCCTTCTATTTTCGGGAGTCTTCGGGGGCGCCGGTGGTCACCGGAGTGCTCTTACTCCCGAAAGAAGGAGGGGGTCCGGGGGAGTTCACTCCCCCGGCCTTCCCAACCCCTCCAGCCGCAGGACCGCCCCTTACCAGCGCCCACCGCGGCCATAGCCCTGGGCATAGGAGGACCGGCCATAGCCGCCCCGCCCGTAGCCGCCCCCGCCGTCGTAGCGGCGCGAGGACCGGTAGCCGTGCCGCGGCCCGTCATCGGAGGCCGCCCCCGCGATCAGCGCCCCGGCCAGCCCGACGCCGGCGCCCAGCGCCAGGGTGCTGCCCCAGTCGGTCGAGCCGTCCGGATGCTGGCAGGCCGCGGTGCCCAGGCAGGCGGCCAGGGCGAGGGCGGGAAGGAAGCGCATGCGCATGGTGTGGGACCTCCGGTACGCCCACCATGAAACGTTGCGCCTGCGGCACGCCCGCGGCGCGATCCGGGCCGCAGCGGGGCAGCCCGGGGCCATTTCATGGCAACCGCCCGCGGCAGCGGGCCGGGCGTCAGCGCTCCTCCGCGGTGAAGGCGTTGAAGGTCTGGATCGTGTAGGTGTCCTTCACCCCCGGCACGGTCTGCACCTTCTCCACCACGAAGAGGCCGATATCCTGGTCCGCTTCCAGGTAGAACTTGCCCAGCAGGTCGTACTGCCCGCTGGTGGAATGCATCTCCGACAGTTCCGGCATCCCGTCCGCCATGTCCCGCGCCACGCGGTAGGACTGCCCCATCTCGCACTTGATTTGTACGAAGATCGCCCGCACGCCCGCTCTCCCCCGGTTTCCGGTCCCGCCGCACCGGCGGCGGCCATCCCGGCAGCCTAGCAGAAGCGCCCGCCCAGGACCCGGCCGGCCCGGCGGATTGCGGGCGGCGCGGGGCAGCCCGAAGCGCCGCGCCGGTTGCGAGCCTCACACGGGCAGGTACCGGTTCCGCCGGAACACTCCCCCGGCCCGGCGGAAATCGACAGCTGTCGGATGGATTTTCTGAAACAATTCTCACAAAGGCTTGCGACGCCGCGGCGCCATTCCGCATAAGCGAGCCAGTTTTCCTGGCGGAACCATGCGGGCTCGAACTCAATTGCTGATCCTGGCCGCCCTGGCGGCCGCGGGTGCGGGGTGGCAGGTCTACGGCCCCCGCTACGGGCTGCCGCGCCCGCTCGCCCTGATCGGGCTGGAAGCGGCCCCCGCCGCCCAGGCCGCGCGCAACGCCGGGGGCGGCCCCACCAACGTCGCCGTGGCCCCCGTCCGCACCGGCACGGTGACGGAACGCACGGAAAGCGTCGGCACCGTGCGCGCCCGCGACGCCGTGACCATCACCGGCAAGGTCACCGGCATGATCACCGCCGTGCGCTTCACCGAAGGCCAGAAGGTCCGGGAAGGCGAACCGCTGATCCTGCTGGACGACGCCGCCCTGCGCGCCGAGCTGGACCAGGCCCGCGCCCAGCTGGACGATGCCCGCTCGCAGCTGCAGCGCGCCCAGCGCCTCGTCGCCGGCCAGTCCATCGCCGAGCAGCGGGTGGACACCCTGGCCGCCGTGGCCCGCCAGGCCGAGGGCCGTGTCCGCCAGGCCGAGGCCAAGATGAACGAGATGCGGATCACCGCGCCCTTCGCCGGCCGGGTCGGGCTGCGCCAGGTCAGCCTGGGCGCCCTGATCCAGCCCGGCACGGTGATCACCACCCTGGACGACACCGCCCGCGTCCGGGTCGAGTTCTCCGTGCCCGAGCTCTACGTCGCCCGCGTCCGCCAGGGCAGCCGCGTCACGGCCCGCTCCGCCGCGTTCGGCGACCGCCGCTTCGTGGGCCAGGTGGCGGTGGCCGACACCCGCATCGACGCCGCCACCCGCACCGTCCGCCTGATCAGCGAGTTCGACAACGCCGACGAGGCGCTGCGCCCCGGCCTGTTCCTGACGGTGGAACTGCTGCTGGAAGAACGCCCTGGCGCCCTGCTGATCCCCGAGGAAGCCCTGGACCCCGTGGGCGACCGCGCCTTCGTGTTCGTGGTGCGCGGCGACCGCGCCAAGCGGGTGGAGATCGCCCTCGGCCAGCGCCTGCCCGGGGAGGTGGAGGTGCGCTCCGGCCTCGCCGCCGGCGACATGGTGGTGGTGCGCGGCATCCAGCGCCTGCGCAACGACGCCCCCGTGCGCGTCACCGAGACCATGACCCGTCCCACCAGCTGAAGGCCACGCCGCCATGGTGTTGAGCGACGTTTCCATCAAGCGCCCGGTTTTCGCCACCGTGGTCAGCCTGCTGCTGGTGGTGCTGGGCGCCTTCAGCCTGCTGCGCCTGCCGGTGCGCGAATACCCCGCCATCGACCCGCCGATCGTGTCCGTCACCACCACCTATGCCGGCGCCTCGGCGGCGGTGGTGGACACCCAGATCACCGAGCTGATCGAGGCCGCGGTGGCCGGCATCGAGGGCGTCAAGGTGATGTCGTCGCAGAGCCGCGACGAGCGCTCCCAGGTCACGCTGGAATTCCGCCTCAACCGCAACGTGGACGCCGCGGCCAACGACGTGCGCGACAAGGTCGCCCGCGCCGCCGCCCGCCTGCCCGAACAGGCCGACACCCCCGTGGTGGCCAAGGTGGACGGCGACAGCCGCCCGATCCTCTGGGTCGCGCTGACCTCCGACCGCTTCTCGGGCATGGAGCTGACGGAGATCGCCCGCTCCCGCTTCAACGACCGCCTCGCCATCGTGGAAGGCGTGGCGCAGGTGCTGATCCAGGGCGAGCGCAAGTATTCCATGCGCATCTGGCTGGACCGCCAGGCCCTGGCCGCCCGCGGCATGACCGTGCAGGACGTGGAAGACGCCATCCGGCGCGAGAACGTCGAACTCCCCGGCGGCCGCATCGAGAGCACGCAGCGCGAGCTGACGGTGCGCACCGACACCCGCCTGACCCAGCCCGACGAGTTCCGCCGCATCGTGCTGTCGCGCACCGCCACCGGCGCCCAGGTGCTGCTGGGCGACGTGGCCGATGTCGAGATCGCGCCCGAGGACACGCGCGGCGAATACCGCATCAACGGCAAGCCCGGCATCGGCCTCGGGATCCAGCGCCAGAGCACCGCCAACACGCTCTCCGTCGCCGACGGCGTCAAGGCCGAGGTCGCGCGCATCGCCGAAACCCTGCCCGAAGGCATCAACGTCGAGATCGGCTACGACGAGAGCCAGTTCATCGCGCAGTCCATCTTCGAGGTGGAGCACGCCCTGATCACCGCCCTGGTGCTGGTGGTGGTGGTGATCTTCCTGTTCCTGCGCTCCTTCCGCGCCACGCTGATCCCCGCCGTGGCCATCCCCGTTTCCATCATCGCGAGCTTCATCGCCATGGCGGCGATGGGCTTCTCGGTGAACGTGCTGACGTTGCTGGGGCTGGTGCTGGCCATCGGCCTGGTGGTGGACGACGCCATCGTGGTGCTGGAAAACGTCCACCGCCGCATCGAGGAAGGCGAGCCTGTCCTGCTCGCCTCCATCCGCGGCTCGCGCGAGATCGCCTTCGCGGTGATCGCCACCACCCTGGTGCTGGTGGCCGTCTTCGTCCCGCTCTCCTTCATGGGCGGCAACACCGGCCGCCTCTTCTCCGAGTTCGGCTTCGCCCTCGCGGCCTCGGTGCTCTTCTCCGGCCTGATCGCGCTGACGCTGACGCCGATGATGTGTTCCAAGCTGCTGCAGCCGCACCAGGGCGAAACCTGGCTGGTGCGGCTGACGGAGCCCTTCTTCCTGGGCCTCAACGGCGGGCTGCGCTGGACGCTGGCCCGCGCGCTGCGGGCGCCGATCCTGGTGCTGGGCGCTTCCGCCCTGCTCTGCGCCGTGGGCGTCGCGCTGTTCGGGGCCCTGCCCAAGGAATTCGCCCCCGTGGAGGACCGCGCCACGGTGATCATCCCGATGACCGCGCCGGAAGGAGCCTCCTTCAACTACACCCGCCAGCAGGTCCAACTGGCCGAGCAGGTGATGGAGCCCTACCTGCGCAACGGCGACGCGGTGGTGGTGTTCTCCACCCTGGGCGGCTTCACCCGTCCGCCGCAGGGCAACCAGGCCAACATGTTCGTCCGCCTGGCGCCCTGGGAAAGCCGCACGGTGAAGCAGCAGGAGATCGTGGCGGCGGTGTTTCCGCGCATGACCGCGATCCCCGGCATGCGCGCCTTTCCGCTCAATCCGCCCTCGCTGGGCCAGCGCGGCTTCCAGCCGCCGATCCAGTTCGTGATCGGCGGGCCGGACTTCGCCACGCTGGTGCAGTGGCGCGACCGCTTCCTGGACCGCGTGCGGCAGGAACCGCGGCTGCTCAACCTCGACAGCAACTACCGCGAAACCAAGCCGGAAATCCGCGTCGACGTGGACCGCCGCAAGGCCGCCGACCTCGGCGTCTCCATCCAGGCGGTGGGCCGCACCATCGAGACCATGCTGGGCTCGCGCGAGGTCGGCTCCTACGTCGTGGGCGGCGAGGAATACAAGATCCTCCTCCAGGCGCGCGACGAGTTCCGCGCCACCCCCTACGACCTGCAGAACATCTTCGTCCGCACCGCCGGCGGCGGCCTGGTTCCCATGAGCAACGTGGTGCAGCTGGCTGAGCGCGCCCGCGCCCAATCCCTGGCGCGCGAGGACCGCACCCGCGCCATCACCATCTCCGCCACCCCCGCCGTGGGCTACTCGCTGGGTGAGGCGCTGGACTTCCTCGACGCCGCGGCGCGCGAGGTGCTGCCGCCCGACGCCCGCATCTCCTATCGCGGCCAGAGCCTGGAATTCCGCGAGAGCGGCAGCAGCCTCTACTTCACCTTCGCCTTCGCCCTGCTGGTGGTGTTCCTGGTACTGGCGGCGCAGTTCGAGAGCTTCATCCACCCCTTCGTGATCCTGCTCTCCACCCCGCTGGCGCTGACCGGCGGGTTGCTGGCGCTCTTCGTCACCGGCCAGTCGCTCAACATCTTCTCGCAGATCGGCATGATCCTGCTGATCGGGCTGATGGCGAAGAACGGCATCCTGGTGGTGGAATTTGCCAACCAGTTGCGCGACCGCGGCATGTCCGTGCTGGAAGCGGTGCTGGAAGCCTCGGTGGTGCGGCTGCGGCCGATCCTGATGACCTCCATCGCCACGGTGCTGGGTGCCGTGCCGCTGGCCTTCGCATCCGGCGCGGGGGCGGAAAGCCGGCAGGCGCTGGGGGTGGTGATCGTGGGCGGCATCACCCTGTCCACGATCGTCACTCTCTACGCCGTGCCGGCGCTCTACCTGCTGCTGGCGCCCTATACCCGCCCGATCGGCGCGGTGGCGACCAAGCTGCGCGACCTGGAACGCGACGAGCGCGCGGTGGCGCTGCCGGCGGCGGAATAGCGCCCCGCAGCGACGGTCAGGGCGGTGCCGCCGGAACGGCACCCGCGCATGGCACGCTGATTGCCTCGCGGCGTGGGTCCCACCAACGCGCCCGCCGCACCGCCAAGGAAGTTCCGCCATGCTGACGCGCCGCACCCTCGGCCGCCAACTCGCCTGCGTGGTGCTGGGCAGCACGCTCGCCGCTCCGGCCCTCCGCCGCGCCGCGGCGCAGCCCGCCGCCGCCCCGCTCGCCGCCGCCCCGCTCGCCGCCGCCCCGCTCGCCGCGGCCCCGCCGCGCGGCCGCTACCTCGTGAAGGGCGGCGCGGTGATCACCGTGGACCCGGCGCTGGGCACGCTGCCCCGCGCCGACGTGCTGGTGAACGACGGTGTCATCGAGCGCGTCGGCCCCGACCTCGACGCGCCCGGCGCGGAGGTGATCGACGCGGCCGACTGCATCGTGATGCCCGGGCTGGTGGACAGCCACTACCACATGTGGAGCGCGCTCGGCCGCAACTACATCGGCGACGGCGGCTACGAATACTTCCAGGCCAAGAACGCCACCGCGCCGCACTACGCGCCGGCGGATTTCTACAACAGCGTCCGCCTCGGCCTGGCGGAACTCGCCAATGCCGGCGTCACCACCGTGCACAACTGGTGCAACAACACCCGCTCGCCCGAGCACGCCGATGCCGAGCTGCGCGCCCACCGCGATTCCCTGCTGCGCGCACGCTTCGCTTACGGCCACCGCGACGGGCTGCCGCGCAACGAGCTGATCAACTTCGCCGACATCGACCGCGTCCGGCGCGAATGGTTCGGCGACGCCCCGCCCTTCGAGGGGCTGGTCCATCTCGGCGTCAACCTGCGTGGCCCCGGCCAGAGCGAGGAGGCGGTGTTCTTCCGCGAGATCGGCCTGGTGCGCGAGCGCGGCCTGCCCTTCGCGACCCATGCCGGGCAGGCCGGTCCCAACCGCATCAAGGCCGCCGACTACGAACGCCGCGGCTTCCTGGGCCCCGACTTCCTGCTCTGCCACTACATCGTCGGCAGCCCCGAGGATTTCGCCGTGCTGGCGCGCACGAACACGCCGCTCTCCTTCTCCACGCATTCGGAGTTCCGGCTGGGCGCGGACGGCGACCCGCGCGCCGCGCTGATGGCCATGCGCAAGGCCGGCGTCACCCTGACCCTGTCCTTCGACGCCGCCTCCCTCACGCCGCCCAACATGTTCGAGCTGATGCGCGTGACCTGGGCCATGTCGGTGCCCTGGAAGGGCACGCCGTCGGAAGGGCAGGCGCCGCTCGGCCACCGCGAAACCATCGCCATGGCGACGATCAACGGCGCCCGCGCGCTGGGGTTGGGCGAGGTCACGGGCTCGCTGACGCCCGGCAAGCGCGCCGACCTGCTGGTGGTGCGGGCCGACGCGCTCAACACCGCGCCGATCGGCCAGATCGAGACCACCATCGTGCAGTCCGCCACCCCCGCCAACGTGGACACGGTGCTGGCCGACGGCCGCATCCTCAAGCGCGGCGGGCGGCTGGTGGCCTTCGACACCGAAACCATCGTGCGGGACGCCAAGGCCTCCTCACTGCGCGTCCGCCAGCAGACCGGCGGCGTGCTGGCGCCCCCGAACTGCCCGGGCTGCGGCGGCTGAGCCGCGGCGCCGCCGGCAACCGGCAGGCGGGGCGGGGACTGTCTGCCCCGCCCGGGAAACACTAACCTGCGCCCCGTTCGCGACGGGCAGGGAGCGCAGGGCATGAGCAGCGAAGCATCGCCACCGGAACGCAGCGGCGGGCGCCTCCTGGCCGAGGCCCTGCTGGCGCAGGGCGTCACCCACGCCTTTTCCGTGCCCGGCGAGAGCTTCCTCGACGTGCTCGACGGCTTCTACGCGGTGGGCAACCGCATCGAGCTGGTGACCTGCCGCTTCGAGGCCGGCGCCGTCCACATGGCCGAAGCCCACGGCAAGCTGACCGGCCGCCCCGGCGTCGCCATCGTCACCCGCGGCCCCGGCGCCTGCCACGCCAGCATCGGCGTCCACGTCGCCATGCAGGACAGCACGCCGCTGGTGCTGATCATCGGCCAGATCCCCTTCGCCGAAACCGACCGCGACAGCTTCCAGGAAGTCGACTACCGCCGGATGTTCGCGCCGCTCGCCAAGTGGGTGACGCAGATCGACGACGCCGCGCGCATCCCCGAGCTGGTGGCGCACGCCTTCGACGTCGCCACCTCCGGCCGCCCCGGCCCGGTGGTGATCGCCATCTCCGAGGAGATGCAGAAGCACCGCGTCGCCGTTCCCGACATCGGCCCCGCGCGCATCCTGCCGCCGCATCCCGCGCCCGAAGCCGCGGAGGCCATCATGGGCTGCCTCGCCGCGGCGCAGCGGCCGCTGGTGATCCTGGGCGGTTCCCGCTGGACGCCGGAAGGGCGCCGCGACATCCGCGACTTCTGCGTCAACAACGACCTGCCCGTCACCGTCGGCTTCCGCCGCCAGGGCCTGTTCGACGGCACGCTGCCGCAATACGTCGGCGACCTCGGCGTCGGCGCGGAAGCCGGGCTGGTGGGCAAGGTGCGCGAGGCCGACCTGATCCTGGCGATCGGCACCCGCCTCGGCGAAGCGGTGTCGCAGGGCTACACCCTGTTCGACGCCGCCGGCGGCACCCCGATCATCCAGGTCCACCCCGACCAGTCCGAGCTCGGCCGCGTCTTCCGCCCCGCCCTGGGCATCACCGCCGACCTCAACGCCTTCGCCGCCACGCTGCGCGGCCGCAGCGTGGCCGAGCGCCCCTGGTCCGGCTGGACCCGCGACCTGCGCGCCCGCCGCCTGTCCCAGGCGGAACCGCCGGACTATCCCGGCCCCCTCAACCTCGCCCGCGCCCTGCAGGCGCTGGAGAAGGAGATCCCGGCCGACACCATCTACACCTGCGACGCCGGCAACTTCGCCACCTGGCCGAACCGCTTCCTGCACCTGACCGACGAGCAGGAGTTCCTCGGCCCCACCAACGGCGCCATGGGCTACGCCGTGCCGGCGGCGGTGGGCGCGGCCATCCTGCATCCCGGCCGCTGCGTGATCGGGCTGGTGGGCGATGGCGGCTTCGGCATGACGGGCTCGGAACTGGCCACGGCCTTCCAGGCCGGGGTGGCGCCGATCATCCTGGTGTTCAACAACAACATGTACGGCACGATCCGCATGTACCAGGAGCGCGCCTTTCCCGGCCGCGTGTCCGGCACCGCCCTGACTAACCCCGACTTCGCCCGCTTGATCGCGGCCTACGGTGGCCACGGCGAAACCGTCACCGCGACGGAGGAACTGGTGCCCGCCTTCCGGCGCGCCCGCGCCAGCAAGCTTCCCGCGGTGATCGAGATCCGCACGGACCCCGAGCAGGTGACCCACCGCGCCAGCATCGCGCAGCTGCGCGCCCAGGGGGGCTGACGGGGCAGGGAAGGCCGGGGGAGTGAACTCCCCCGGTCCCCCTCCTTTTTTCGGGAGTTTGGGGGTGCCCTGAAAGGCGCCCCCAAACTCCCGAAAATAGAAGGGGGTCCGGGGGGATACTTCCCCCCGGCCTGCTGCTTCCCGTCCGCCCAGAACAAAGGCCCGGCGAGGCCGCCCCCCGCATCGTTGTGCGCTGCGGCAACACCCCCCACCTTGCCCGGTGATGGTGAACATCCCGCCCAGCCGCCACCGACCGGGTTTCCGGGCCGCTTCCCTCTTCGCGCCACGCCGCGTGGCGCTGCTGGCCGACCCCGCCCTGCCGGAAGCTGCCATTCTCGCGCGCAACCTGCTGGCGGGCGGATTCCAGGGCGCGCTCCACGCGGTGGGCGCGCCCTGGGAAGGCCTCGCCCACGCCGCCACGGTGGAAGTGCTGGACGCCCCGCCCGACCTCGCCGTGGTGGCCCTGCCGCCCGCCGATCAGCTCGCCGCCTTCGCCGCGCTGGCGGCCCAGGGCTGCCGCGCGGTCGTGGTGCCGGTGGCCTCCCCCGACCTGGCGGCCGAGGCGAAGCGCGCCGGCCTGCGCGCCCTCGGGCAACGCTCCTTCGGCTTGGCCATCCCCGCCCTCGGCCTGAACGCCACCCTGTCGCACATCGCCCCCCGGCCGGGCCGCCTGGCGCTGCTGTGCCAGTCCGCCGCCGTGGCGCGGGTGGTGCTGGACTGGGCGGCGGAACAGGGCGTCGGCTTCAGCCTGATCTGCGGCATCGGCAGCAACGCCGATTACGGTTTCGCCGGCGCGTTGGACTGGCTGGCGCGCGACACCCGCACCGGCGCCGTGCTTCTGGAACTGCGCCGCATCAAGAACCGGCGGCAGTTCATCTCCGCCGCCCGAGCCACCGCCAGCACCCGCCCGGTGGTGGCGCTGCGCGCCGGCGGCCGCACCGGCATCGCCGACGGCCTCGGCGCCCCCGGGGCGGACACGCCCTTTGCCGGCGATGGCGGCGTCAGCGATGCGGTGATGGCCGCCGTGCTGCGCCGCGCCGGGGTGCTGCGGGTGTCCGGCCTGGGCGAGCTGCTCTCCGCCGCCGAAACCCTGGCCCGCATCCGCCCCGCCACGCTGCGCGGCCGCACAGAGGCCGACCGCATCGCCGTGGTGGCCAATGCCCTCGGCCCCGGGCTGCTGGCGGCCGATGCCGCCCTGGCCGGCGGCGGCCAGCTCGCCGTCATCCCGGCGGCGGCGCGGCTGATGCTGGACCTCGCCCTGCCGGAAGGCTGGCACGGCAGCAACCCGCTGGTGCTGCCGCCGGGGCAGGGGCACCGGCTGGCGGAAACCGCGGCGATGCTGGCCACCCTGCCGGAAGTCGGCGCCGTGGTGGCCATCCACGCCCCCGCCCCGGAGGAGGACGGCGACACCGCGGCGGCCGCCATGGCGGCGCTGGTGGGCACGGTGCGTCCGCTGGCCGGCAGTGCCGCCGCGGCTGCACCGGACGGGGCGGAACCCGGAACCGCGGCGGCGGGCAGCGCCGCCGTCCCGGCCGGGCGCGCAGCCGGGTCCTCCCGTCGCGCGCCCGTGCTCGTCGGCTGGCTCGGCCAGTTCACCGCTGCCCCGCAGCGCCACGCCCTGGCGGAAGCCGGCGCCGCCGTTTTCGCCACCCCCGAGGCCGCGGTGCGCGGCGCGCTGCATCTGGCGCAGGACCAGCGCAACCGGGAAGCCGCGGCGGAACTGCCGCCGCGCGACGTGCTGGACCTGTCCCCCGACCGCGCCGCCGTGCGCCGCCTGCTGGACGTCGCGCGGGCCGAGAACCGCCGTTCCCTGAACGAGGCCGAAGCGCTGGACGTGCTGGACGCCTACGGGCTGCCCACCGTGCCTCGCCGCGTGGTGCGCCGGCCGGAGGAAGCCGGCCAGGCCGCGATGCAGCTGGGCTTTCCCGTGGCGCTCAAGGTGCTCAGCCCCGACCTGCCGGGCAAGACCGAGGTCGGCGGCGTGGTGCTGAACCTGCGCGACGTGCGCGGCGTGCGCGCCGCCGGCCGCGCCATGCTGGACCGCCTCGCTGCCTCGCGGCCGGGGGTGCGGATCGACGGGTTGCTGGTGCAGCAGCAGGCGCCGCCCGCGGCCGAGCTGCGGCTGCGGCTGGGCGAGGACGCGATGTTCGGCCCCTGGATCGGCTTCGGCGCCGGCGGCACCGCGGCCGACCTCCACGCCGACGAGGCCTTCGACCTGCCGCCGCTGAACCGCACCCTGGCGCAGGCGCTGATCAACCGCACCCGGCTGGTGCGCCGCCTGCGCGGCTGGCGCGACCACCCGGCCGTGGCGCTGGACGCGCTGGCCGACGCGCTGGTGCGGCTGTCCGCCCTGGCGGTGGACTTCCCCGAGATCCGCGACGCCACGATCAACCCGCTGCACGCGGACCCTTCGGGCGTGCTGGCGCTGGATGCCGACCTGCGGCTGCGCCCGCCCGGCGAGGCGGCGCTGCTGGCCATCCCGCCCTATCCCGCGGAACTCGCGGCACCCTGGACGGCGCGCGACGGGCGCCGCGTGCTGATCCGCCCCATCCGCCCCGAGGATGCCGAGGCGCATGCGGAAACCTTCCGGGCCCTGGACCCCGAGGACATCCGTCGCCGCTTCTTCAGCCCGCTACGGGTGCTGCCCCCGGCGCAGATCGCCCGGCTCACCCAGATCGACTACGACCGCGAGATGGCCTTCATCGCCGCCGAAGCCCGGCCGGGCCTGCCGGACCGCACGGTGGGTGTGTCCCGCCTGGTGCGCGAGGGCGATGGCGGCCAGGCCGAGTTCGCAGTGCTGGTGACGCCACCCTGGAAGGGGCAGGGGCTGGGCCGCGCGCTGATGCGGCACGTGCTGGACTGGGGCCGCAGCGTCGGCGTCCGCCGCGTCACGGGCCAGGTGCTGGCCGAGAACGTGCCGATGCAGCGCTTCGTGACCGCGCTGGGCTTCACCCTGCGCCGGCTGGAGGACGACCTGCTGGAAGCCAGCCTGGAACTCGAAACCCCGGCCGGCTGAAAACGCCGCTCCGGCTTGGCCGCCCCGGTCAGGCGACCGCCGTCAGGTCACCCCGGCCCGGCGACCTCGGTCAGGCCGCCTCGCCCGGGCCGCCCCGGTCAGGTGGCCCCGATCAGGCCGCTTCGGCTTCCCGGATCAGCGCCCGCACGCGCTCGGCGGCGGCGCTGCCCTTCAGCGCGTCGCGCCACACGGTTTCCGCCACGCGCTGGTGGATGGCCACCGCCTCGTCCGCCGCCGTCACCATGCCGACGCCCACGGTGGCGAAGGGCAGGATCTCCGGCGAGAAAGGGTTGGCGCAGAGATGCGCCCGGTCGCGCCCGCGCAGCACCACGAAGGGCCCCGAAGGGTCGGAGCCCGGCAGCAGCCCGAGCTGCAGACCCATCGGCTCGCTCTGCATCAGCTGGGCGATGTTCTCGGCTTCCGCCCGCGCGGCGATGCGGCAGCGGCTGCGCGTGCGCTCGGACAGGGGGGTGCCGGGGGCCACGCCCTCGGCCAGCAGGCGCCGCAGCGCGCCCTCGCCCAGCATGGCGATGATGGAGGGGCGGCGCTGCGCGTAGAGTCGCTTGCGGGCTGCCAGCTGGCTCAGCGCCTGGTCCGCCGTGGCGCGGGCCTGCAAGCGCTCGGGCGCGGCGTCCACGGCTTCGGCCAGCGACTCGCTCAGCGCGCTTTCCAACGCTTCCGTGGTCACCTGGGTGCAGAGCGCGCCGCCGACCTGGAGGATCTGGTCGGTCTGCTCCTCCACCTGCCGCAGCCGCTCCTGCAGCGCCTGAGAGCGGGAAAAATATTCCACCCCGATCCCGAGCAGCGACAGGGGGGAGATCTTGAGCAGCTCGGCCAGCCGCCGGATCGTGTCCAGCTTGATGACCTCGCCCTTCTCGTATCGGTACAGCGCGGCTCGCGACACGCCCAGGCGTGCGGCGATCTCCTCCGCGCGGAGACCCGATTCGAGCCGGTAGGCCCGCAACTGCTGTCCGATGTCTGCGAAGCGCATACAGCCAAAATCCCCTACCGGCAGAACTCACAACAACCATGAGTAGTAATGTAGTCTCATCGGCCGATACAGCCTATCGTAAATTGGGTCCTCTGCCTCGTTTGCGCAACAGAAAACCCGCCCTCATCGCACGAAACCGTGAGCTATCCTTCACCCGCGAGGCGTTCCAGCGCCAGCACCATTCCCGAATGGTCCCGGTCCGCCCCGCCCGCCGCGACAACGGCGCTGAACAGCTGCTGCGCCGTGGCGGTGTTGGGCAGCGGCACCCCGAGTTCCCGCCCCGCCTGCAGCGCCAGGTTCAGGTCCTTCTGGTGCAGCCGGATGCGGAAGCCCGGGTCGAAGGTCCGGTCCACCATGCGCTTGCCATGCACCTCCAGGATGCGCGACGCGGCGAAGCCGCCCATCAGGGCCTCGCGCACCCGGGCCGGGTCGGCCCCGGCGCGGCGGGCAAAGGTCAGCGCCTCGGCCACCGCCTCGATGTTCAGCGCCACGATGATCTGGTTGGCGACCTTGCAGGTCTGCCCGGCGCCATTCGCCTCGCCCACCAGGGTGATGTTGCGCCCCATGGCCTGGAACAGCGGCAGCGCGCGGTCGAAGGCGGCCTGCGGCCCGCCCACCATGATCGTCAGGCTGCCTTCCCGCGCGCCCACCTCGCCGCCCGACACCGGCGCGTCGAGATAATCGCAGCCCAGCGCGTTCACCCGCGCGGCGAAGCCCACCGTGGCCGTGGGGCTGATCGAGGACATGTCGATCACCAGCTTGCCGGCGGACAGACCCGCGGCCACGCCGCCCGGGCTGAACAGCGCCGCTTCCACGTCGGGCGTATCGGGCACCATCAGGATCACGACCTCGGCCGCCGCGGCCACGGCGGTGGCATCGGGCAGCACCGTCAGCGTGTCGCGCAGCTCGGCCGACAGGGAGCCGCGTTCCGGCACCAGGATCTCATGCCCGCTGCTGCGCAGCCGTGCCGCCATGGGGCGGCCCATGATGCCCAGGCCGACGAATCCGATCTTCATACTGAGTCGCAACCCCCCCCTGTTGCGCCAACCGGATCGTTCCGCCCGGTCCGCGAATGCGACTGTATCGCAAGGGCGGAGACGAAGGATCCCGAAACGGGAAGGCGCTCGCGAAGCTAGACCAGTCAAACCACGCGGCGCAAACCTTCTCACCGCTGCCGGTGCAGGGAAAACGTCGCGGCAGCAGCCAGGCGCTGCCAGCGAGGGCCTAGGCCCGGTACGGCGCGAACCAGTCCAGACCGTCTTCCGTGACCCCCGCCGGCCGATATTCGCAGCCGATCCAGCCGCGATACCCCATCGCGTCCAGCCGCCCGAACACGAAGGGCCAGTTCACCTCGCCGGTGCCGGGCTCGTGGCGGCCGGGAACATCGGCCACCTGCATGTGGGTGATCAGCGGCAGGTGCTGCTCCGCATGGCGCACCAGGTCGCCTTCGGTGATCTGGCAATGATACAGGTCGAACTGCATTCCCACGCGCTCGGGCCCGATCGCCGCGATCACCGCCGCGGCTTGCTCCGTGGTGCGCAGGAAATAGCCGGGCATGTCGCGCGCGTTGATCGGCTCCAGCACCGGCTTCACGCCCAGCGGCGCGCATTGCTCCGCCGCCCAGGCGAGGTTGGCCGCGTAGCGCGCCAGCAGCGTGTCGCGCGCGACGCCCGACGGGCAGATGCCGGCCATGACGTGCAGCCGCGAACAGCGCAGCGCCGCGGCGTAGTCCAGCGCGCGCGCGATGCCGTCGCGGAACTCCGCCTCGCGCCCGGGCAGGGCGGCGGTGCCGCGCTCGCCGCCCGCCCAGTCGCCGGGCGGCGCGTTGAACAGCACGAGGTCGAGCCCGTGATCCTCCAGCCGCCGCGCGATCTCGGCGGCGGGATGCTCGTAGGGAAACAGGAACTCCACCGCGGCGAAGCCCGCCTTCCGCGCGGCGGCGAAGCGGTCCAGGAAGGGCCGCTCGCCGAACATCATCGACAGGTTGGCGGCGAAGCGCGGCATCCGTTTCCCTCCGGCAGCGGCGAACAGGCTAGGGGCGCGGGTCGCGGCTGGCTACCCGCGCCGGGGCCGATGCGCTAGAGCGGAGGGCGTGCCGGGGCCGGAACGGAAAGAACCGCCGCGCCCCATCCGCGCTGTTTCCCGCCCCCGACACGCGCCGAAGGAATCACCGATGTCCGACCAACAGCTCCACCCCGCGCGGCTGTTGGGCCTGCTGGCGCTGCTGACGCTGATGGCGGGGTGCCTGCTGGTGCTGCGGCCCTTTCTGTCCGCGCTCGCCTGGGCGGCGATCCTGGCCTACTCAACCTGGCCGGCCTACCGGTTGCTGACCACCCGCGCGCGGCTGTCGCCCAACCTCGCCGCGGGGGTGATGGTGCTGGTGATGTTCCTGGTGCTGGGCGTGCCGCTGGCGCTGGCCGCGCCCACCAGCGGCGAGGACGTGCAGCGCCTGCGCGGCACGGTGGAGCGGCTGGTGAGCGGCGGGTTGTCCGGCGGCGGCGACCTCCTCGGCTCGATCCCCTTCGTGGGCGGCTTCCTGCGCGCGCGGTGGGAGGAGCTGGACCTCGACCTGTCCGGCCTCTTCTCCATGGTGCAGCCCTATGTCGGCAGCACGGCGCAGCTGCTGCTGTCCGGCCTGCTGGCGCTGCTGTCGGGGCTGGCCGAGCTGCTGATGGCCATCGCGCTGACCTTCTTCTTCTACCGCGACGGGTTGCGCATCGCCGGCGCGGTGGAAAGCCTGGCCGAGAAGATGGCCGGGCCGCGCGGCCGCCATCTCGTGGTGCTGGCGGGCAGCGTCACCCAGGGCGTGGTGTACGGGCTGCTGGGCACCGCCGTGGTGCAGGGGCTGATGACCGGCTTCGGCTTCTGGCTGGCCGGCATCCCGCAGCCGGTGCTGTGGGGCATCGCGGCGGGGCTGATCTCCATCCTGCCGATCGGCGCGCCCGTGGTGTGGATCCCCGGCGCTATCTACCTGTTCGTTCAGGGCAGCACGGGCTGGGGCATCTTCATGCTGGTCTACGGCGCCGGCGGCATTTCCTCGGTGGACAACTTCATCCGGCCCTGGCTGATCGCCCGCGGCGCCGACCTGCCGCTGCTGCTGACCATCCTGGGCGCGCTGGGCGGCGCCTTCGCCTTCGGCTTCCTGGGCCTGTTCCTGGGGCCGGTGCTGCTGGCGCTGGGCTTCACCCTGCTCAAGGAATGGGCCGACGAGGGCCGCAGCCTGCGCCGGCCGATGATGTGATGGCGCCCCGCCCGGCCGCAGCGGCCGGGCGGGGCGCCTGGACGCGCGCTTCCGCCCATCCCCCCGGGCAGCGGCGCTGCGCCGCGGCCAGATTGCATGGCTGCGCGGGGCGTCAGCGGACCGGCACGGTGGCCACGGCGTTGTAGGGCGAGCCTTCCACCAGCTTGGTGCTCCAGGCCAGGTAGACCACCACGTTGCGCGCCTCGTCGATGAAGCGGTGCACCCGGGTTTCCTTGAAGAAGAAGCTGGTGTTGCTCTCGTAGACCTGCTCGCCCCGCTCGCCGCGGCGGGCGCCGGGCTGGATTTCCACTGGCCCGGTGGCGACGCAGTTCAGCCCGAAGCGCGCGGGGTCCTCAGCCAGCCCGACCATGCCCGACACGCCGCCGGTGCGGGCCTGGCTGACGTAGCAGGACACGCCTTTCACCTCCGGGTCGTCGAAGCGCTCCACCACCACGCGGTGCGAGCGTGTCAGGCCGAGATTGGTGATGGCGGTGTTCACGTAGCCGACCTGGCTGGTTTCCTCCGCCGAGGCCGCGAGCGGCGCCGTGAGCGCGAGGCAGAGCAGGGGGGCGGCGAGGCGGAGGCGGGTCATGCGCGGAACTCCAGGAGGGGGCTGCGGAAAGCGTGCCGCGCGGCCGCAACGGGCCGCAGCAGGGAAAGCTCCCCGAACAAAGCGCCGAAACGGCTTCCGGCTGCATCGCCGATACGGCGTGGGTGGCATCGCCGACACGGCGTGGGTGGCACCGCCGACACGGCGTGGGTGGCACCGCCGGCGCAGCGTAGATGGCATCACCGGCACCGCGTGGGGCTGCACCACCGGCCGGGACGGGCCGCGCTCGCCGCCAACCCGCCGCGCCGCGCATCCCGTGGGCGCCATGCCCTCAGCCCGGCGCGCGCGCCCCGTGCAGCAGCGGCTCCAGCAGGTCCTGCACGCCGGTGCTCAGGATCTGCACGCCGATGCAGAGCAGCAGGAAGGCCGCCAGCCGCATCACCACCCGCGTCCCGGCCGAGCCGAGCAGCCCGATCAGCCGGTCGGCCGAGCTGTAGGCGATCCACACGAACAGGGCGATCACCGCCGCGGCCAGGCTGGCGCCGAAGAAGAAGGACAGCAGCCCGCTGCCGCTGCCGCTGGCCGGACGCGCCGAGCCCAGCGCCACTGCCACGGAAATGCTGCCCGGCCCGGTGGTGAAGGGCAGGGTGAGAGGAAAAAAGGCGACATCCTCGGCATCGCTGGCAGGGGCGGCCTGCTGCTCCTTGCGCGCCTCGTGTTCCTCGGGCTCGGTCAGCAGGCCCCAGGCGCGGATCGCCACCACCAGCCCGCCCGCGATGCGCAGCGCGCCCAGCGAAATCCCGAAGAAGCTGAGCACGTAGGAACCGGCCCAGAGCGACACCAGCAGCACGATCAGGGAATAGGCGCCGACCCGGCGGGCAATGCGGGTGCGCTCCGCCGGCGGACGGTCGGCCAGCACTTGGCTGAAGATCAGCGCCCCGCCCAGCGGGTTGACGATGGAGAACAGCGCCGGAAAGGCCAGCAGGAAGGCGCCGATCAGGCTGCCCACCGGATGCGCATCGGGCTGCATGAACCGGATCATCCGGAAGGCGGGCGGGGCTGGCAAGCCGTGCCGCGCTGGTCAAAGGCCGGGGGAGTGAACTCCCCCAGACCCCCTCCTTCTTTCGAGAGTTTAAGAGCCGCGGCCACCACCGGCGCACCCCAAAACTCCCGAAAATAGAAGGGGGTCCGGGGGGATACTTCCCCCCGGCTTTCTGCTCCTTCCAGACTCGACCCCGCTACTCCGCCGCCACGGCGCCTTCGCGGCGCGGGTCGACCCCGCCCTGCAACCCGCCCGGCACCACCCGGATGGCCTGGGTGCCGGAGGCCATGGCCCGTAGCTCCGTGACTTGGCCGCGCGCCTGTAGGGCCGGTGCCAGGGCGGCGGCGGCCGTGCCCTCTTCCAGCTCCACCGCCCCGCCGACCGTACCGACATGCGGCAGGCCCAGCGCCGCCTGCGGGTCCATCCCCCAGTCCAGCATGGCCACCACCGCCTGCGCGACGTAGCCGATGATCCGCGACCCGCCGGCCGAGCCCAGCGCCGCCACCAGCTGCCCGTCGCGGCTGAACACCAGCGTCGGCGACATGGAGGAACGCGGCCGCTTCCCGCCTTCGACGCGGTTGGCCACGGGGCGGCCCTCCACCTCCGGCCGGAAGGAGAAGTCGGTCAGCTCGTTGTTGAGCAGGAAGCCGCGCACCATCAGCCGCGCGCCGAAGCTGTCCTCCACCGTGGTGGTCATGGCCACGGCGCCGCCGGCCGCGTCCACCACGGACAGGTGGCTGGTGCCGTGTTCCGGCTGCGGCGGCATGGGCGCCGCGGGCAGCGGTGTCGGCCCCGCATCGCCCCCCGGCGGGGTGCGCCGGGGATCGCGCCAGCGCGGGTTGCCGGCGCGCGGCGGCGGCATGGCGCGGTCGCGGTCCACCAGCTGCGCCCGCGCCGTGAGATAGGCGGGGTCCAGCAGGCCGCGGATCGGCGCCGGCACGAAGTCGGTGTCGGCCAGGAACAGCGCGCGGTCGGCGAAGGCCAGACGCCCGGCCTCGGCCAGCAGCTGCGCCGCGTCGGCGCCGCGCGGGTCCAGGGTGGACAGGTCGAAATGTTCCAGCACGCCCAGGATCTGCGCCACCGCCACCCCGCCGGAAGACGGCGGCGGGAAGCCGCACACCACGAAGGCGCGATACGGGCCGCAGAGCGCCTCGCGCCGCCGCGGGGCGTAGCCGGCCAGGTCGTCCGTGGTCATCAGCCCGCCCTGGCCGTGCGTGCGCACGGCGGCGGCGATCTCGGCCGCGATGGGCCCGCGCTGCAGGGCCGCGGCGCCGCCCTCGGCCACTGCCTGCAAGGTGTCCGCCAGGGCGGGATTGCGCAGCACCGTGCCCTCCGGCAGCGGCGCGCCGTCGGGCGCCAGGAAATAGGCGCGGCTGCCGGGGTCGCGGCGCAGCCGTTCCACGTCGCCGGCAATGGTGGCGGCCAGCCGGGCCGAGATGGGAAAGCCCTCGCGCGCCAGGGCGATGGCGGGGGCAAAGAGCCGCGCCCAGGGCAGCTTGCCGCCGGCCCGGTGCGCCGCTTCCAGCATCGGGATCGTGCCGGGCACGCCCACGGCGCGGCCGGACAGCACGGCTTCGGCAAAGGGCAGGGGCTGCCCGTCGCGCAGGAACAGCGCGCCATGGGCCGCGGCGGGGGCGGTTTCCCGCCCGTCCCACGCGCTGACCTGCCGGGCCGCCGCGTCCCAGTGCAGCAGCAGCGCCCCGCCGCCGAGGCCGGAGGATTGCGGCTCCACCAGCGCCAGCACCGCCTGCGCCGCCACCGCCGCGTCCACGGCGCTGCCGCCCTCGCGCAGCATGGCCAGCCCGGCGGCGGCGGCCAGGGGATGCGCCGCCACCACCATGCGCGCCGGCCCGGCAGGTGGCGCCGCGGTGGGCGCCGGCCCCTGCGGCAGAACGGTGGGCGGCGCTCCCTGGGCCAGAATGGAGGGCGGCGTCGCCTGGGGCGGCAGGGCGGGCGGCGTGCCCTGGGCCAGAACGGCGGGCGCGGCGAGCAACAGGGTGCCGAGCAGCGGCAGGAGGGCGAGGAGATGTTGCATGACCGACTCCGCTGCGGCGGCGCACCATAGGGGATGCACAGTGAGGCGACACGCGCGCGGCGCCGCGCGGCCGAAACCAGGGGCCACCGCGCCGAGGATGCGGCGGTGGCGGGGCTGACGCGCGACGGCTGGGCGGTGCTGGCCCGCCGCTACCGCACCCCGCTGGGCGAGCTGGACCTGGTGGTGGAACGGGAAGGGCTGCTGGCCTTCGTGGAGGTCAAGGCGCGCCCCACCCTGGCCGATGCCGCCCACGCCCTCGGGCCGCGGCAGCGTGCACGCTTGGTCGCCGCGGCGGAGGTCTGGCTGGCAGAACACCCCGGCCACGGCGCGGCGGGTATCCGCTTCGACGTGGTGCTGGTGGATGCGGCGGGCGCGGTGCGGCGCATCGCGGATGCCTTCCGGCAGGAGTAAGGCCGGGGGAGTGAACTCCCCCGAACCCCCTCCTTCTTTCGGGGGTTAAGAGCGCCACTGTGGCCACGGACGCACCCCCAGACTCCCGAAAATAGAAGGGGGTCCGGGGGGATACTTCCCCCCGGCTTCCTGCCTTTCCCCCCTCAGTGCGCTGCCGACCGCTGCCGATAGGCCAGGGCTTCCGCCACATGGGCGCGTTCCACTGCCGCGCTGCCGGCCAGGTCGGCAATGGAGCGCGCCACCCGCAGCGTCCGCACGAAGGCGCGGTTGGACAGGCCCAGCCGGTCGATCGCCTGTTCCGCCAGCCGCAACGCCTCGGGCTGCAGGCCCGGTTGAAGCTGTTCCAGCGAGGCTTCCGCATTGGTGCGCGGCCCGTCCTCGCCCCAGCGCGCCCGCTGCGCCCCGCGCGCCGCGGCCACCCGCGCCGCCACCACGCGGCTGGGCTCCCCCGCCGGAGTGGAGCCCAGCTCGGCGGCCGGGATCGGCTGCACCTCGATCACCATGTCCAGCCGGTCCAGCACCGGGCCGGACAGCTTGTTGCGGTAATCCTCGCCGCAGCGCGGGGCGCGGCCGCATTCGCGCGGCGGCGCGCCCAGGTAGCCGCAGCGGCAGGGGTTCATCGCCGCCACCAGCTGCACCTGTGCGGGATAGGTGACGTGCGCCGCCACCCGGCTGATCACCACCCGCCCGCTTTCCAGCGGCTGCCGCAGCGCTTCCAGCGCGGGGCGGGGAAATTCCGGCAGCTCGTCCAGGAACAGCACGCCGCGATGCGCCATGCTGATCTCGCCCGGCCGGGCGCGCGGCCCGCCGCCGATCAGCGCCGCCTGCGAGGCGGAATGGTGCGGATCCCGGAAGGGTGGCCGCGCCTCGATGCGCCCGCCCGCCAGCGTGCCGGCGACGGAATGCACCTGGCTGACCTCCAGCGCTTCGGCCGGCGTCAGGTCGGGCAGCAGCCCGGGTAGCCGCGCCGCCAGCATGGACTTCCCGGCCCCAGGAGGGCCGACCATCAGCAGATGGTGCGCACCAGCGGCCGCGATCTCCAGCGCCCGCTTGGCGCTTTCCTGCCCGCGCACCTCCGCCAGGCAGGGCCCGCGCGAGGCGGCCGGCAACAGCGCCGGGGGCTGCGGCGGGCTCAACAGCTGCCGCCCGGCGAAATGCGCGATCAGGCTCTGCAGGTCAGGGGCCGCCAGAACCTCCACATTGCCGGCCCAGGCGGCCTCCGGCCCCTGCGCCGCCGGGCAGATCAGCCCGAGGTCGCGCGCCCCCGCCGCCATGGCCGCCGGCAGCACCCCCGGCACCGGCCCGATGGCACCGTCCAGCGCCAGCTCCCCCAGGGCGGCGAAGCCCAGCAGGTCCTCCTGCGGCAGCACTCCGATGGCGGCCAGCAGCGCCAGGGCGATGGGCAGGTCGAACTGTGTCCCTTCCTTGGGCAGGTCGGCGGGCGCGAGGTTCACCAGCACCCGCTTGGGCGGCAGCGCCAGGCCCAGGCTGCCCAGCACGGCGCGGACGCGCTCGCGGCTCTCGAACACCGCCTTGCTCGGCATGCCCACGACCGAAAAGGACGGGAGGCCCGCGGATACCTGGATCTGCACCTCCATCGCGACCGCCTCGATACCGCTCAGGGCGAAGGTCGCGATTCGGGCGATGGTCATGCCCGGCACGGTAGTGGGCCAGCCCGGAGGGCTCAACCGGACGGCCAGGGCCGGGCCGCCGCGGGCCGGGATGCGCGGACCTCGTGCCGGCGTGACCGGGATCCGGCGCCCCCGGGGCTGCCGCGAGTTCGCGCCCGGCACAGCATATGCTTACACTGTGACGCATGAGTTGGAGCATTCTCGCCCGTGACCCTGCCACCGGCGAGCTGAGCGTCGTCGGAGCCGCCCGTTCCTGTTCCGCCGGTGCTCCGGGCCCGCGGCGCAACGAACGGCCCGGCGCGGCCGCGACCCATCCCGGCACCGCGGGGCGGGGCCGCGGGCGCACCCGACGCTTCTTGGCCAGCCGCGACCACCGCGGCGGGCCCGACACGACCGCGCGCCACGGCGCGCCACGGAAGGCAATCGCCGCGTGAGCCACAACAGCGTCCTGGAGGTCATCGACCTCGCCGTCACCTTCAACACCGAGCGCGGGCCGCTGCGCGTGCTGGACGGGGTCAGCTTTTCCCTGCCCGCCGGCCGCACCGTAGCCCTGGTGGGGGAAAGCGGCTGCGGCAAGTCCGTCACCTCCCTGGCCGTCATGGGACTGCTGCCCCCGTCGGGCCGGATCGACGGCACCATCCGCCTGGAAGGCCGCGAGATCGCCGAACTGCCGGCCGAGCAGCGCCGCCTGCTGCGCGGGCAGGAGCTGGCGATGATCTTCCAGGAACCCATGACCAGCCTGAACCCCGCCTTCACCGCGGGCGAGCAGGTGGCCGAGGCGCTGCGCCTGCACCAGGGCCTGGACCGCGCCGCCGCCGATGCCCGGGCGGTGGCCATGCTGAACGCCGTGCGCATCCCCGAAGCGGCCCGGCGGGCGCGGCAATACCCGCACCAGCTTTCGGGCGGGATGCGGCAGCGCGTGATGATCGCCATGGCCCTGGCCTGCCGCCCGCGCGTGCTGATTGCCGACGAACCGACCACTGCCCTGGACGTCACGGTGCAGGCGCAGATCCTCAGTCTGCTGGACGACCTCCGCCGCGACACCGGCACGGCGGTGCTGCTGATCACCCATGACCTCGGCGTGGTGGCCGACCATGCGGACGAGGTGGTGGTGATGTATGCCGGCCGCATCGCCGAGACCGGCCCCACCCGGCAGGTCCTTTCCACCCCGCAGCACCCCTACACCGTCGGCCTGCTGGGCGCCGCCCCGCGCCTCGATGGCGAGCGCGGCGGCCGCCTGGCCAGCGTGGAGGGCACCGTGCCCGACCTGGCCAATCCGCCCCCGGGCTGCCGCTTCAAGGCCCGCTGCCCCTTCCGTATTGCCAAGTGCGACGAGCAGCCGCCGCTAATCGAGGTCGGCCCCGGCCAGCGCTCCGCCTGCTGGCGCGCGCCGCTCGACCAGATCCTGGAGGCCGCATGAGCGCCCCGCTGACCGACACCCCCGCCGGCCCCGACACGGCCGTGCCGCACGCGGCCCCGCCGGCCCTGGCCGCCGCCGGGGCGCCCTCGGCCGCCCCGCTCCCCTCCGCCGCGCCGCCGCTGCTGCAGCTGGACGGGCTGGTCCGCCACTTCCCCGTGCGCGACAGCCTCGGCCGCAAGCGCGGCGCCGTGCGCGCCGTGGACGGCGTCTCGCTCTCGGTCGCCGAGGGCGAGGTCCTGGCCGTGGTGGGCGAGAGCGGCTGCGGCAAGTCCACCCTGGGCCGCCTCGCCCTGCGGCTGGACACGCCCGATGCCGGCACGGTGCGCTTCGGCGGCGAGGATCTGGGCAAGCTCTCCGCCCGCGGCCTGCGCGACCGCCGCCGTTTCATGCAGATGATCTTCCAGGACCCTTATGCCAGCCTGGACCCGCGCATGACGGTGGGGCAGGCGGTGGCCGAACCCCTGCGCCTGCACGGGGTCGTGCCCCGCAGCGGCGAGCGCGAGCGCGTCGCCTCCCTGCTCAGCCGCGTCGGGCTGCGCCCGGAACACGCCGATCGCTGGCCGCACGAATTCTCCGGCGGCCAGCGCCAGCGCATCGCCATTGCCCGGGCGCTCGCCAGCGGCCCCCGCCTGATCGTGGGCGACGAGCCGGTCTCCGCCCTGGACGTGTCCGTGCAGGCCCAGGTCATCAACCTCCTCCAGGACCTGATCCGCGAGCTGCGCCTGGCCTTCGTGCTGATCTCCCACGACCTCGCCGTGGTGCGCCACGTCGCCGACCGGGTGGCGGTGATGTATCTCGGCCGCATCGTGGAGGAAGGCCCGGCCGACGCCGTCTTCGGCTCCCCGCGCCACCCCTACACGCGGGCGCTGCTGGCCTCCGTGCCCGGCGCCGGCGGCGGCGCGCCGCTGCACGGCGACCTGCCCAGCCCAATCGCGCCACCCGCCGCCTGCCGCTTCCACACCCGCTGCCCCTACGTGCAGCCGCTGTGCCGGGAACAGGAGCCGCTGCTGGCAGGCGCCACGGAAACTTCGTTGCGCCGCGCCGCCTGCCATTTCCAGGACGTGCTGCCGGCCATGCCCGCCATCAGCGAGCACCGCGGCGGTGGCGCCCGGCTGGAACGCCTGCAATCCTTCTTCGCGGACAAGAACGCCGGAGCCGCCGCATGACCATCCGCCCCCACGCCGCGGCACCTGCCGCGCGCTCCGCCGCGGCCCTCGCCGCGGGCTTCGGCGTCGCCCTCGCCGCCGTGCCCTTCGTGGCGCAGGCCCAGGCCCCCGCGGGGAACCTGCGCGTCGCCATCTACGGCGACCCCGACATCATGGACCCCACCCTGGCGCGGTCGCTGGTGGGGCGCATCGTCTTTGCCGGGCTCTGCGACAAGCTCTTCGACATCAGCGACAAGCTGGAGGTCGTGCCCCAGCTCGCCACCGGCTATCGCTGGGAAGACCCCAGGACGCTGATCCTCACGCTGCGCCCCAACGTGAAGTTCCACGACGGCGAGCCGATGGATGCCGAAGCGGTGCGCTACTCGCTGAACCGTCACATGACGATGCAGGGCTCCTTCCGGCGCTCCGAGATTGGCATCATGCAGGCCGTCGAGGTGGTGGACCCGCTGACGGTGCGCATCCGCCTCCAGGCCCCCTCCGCGCCCTTCCTGTCCCAGCTCGCCGACCGCGCCGGCATCATCGTGTCGCCCAAGGCGGCGGAAGCGGGCGGGCGCGACTTCGGCATGCGCCCGGTCTGCGCCGGCCCCTTCCGCTGGGTGGAGCGCGTGGCCCAGGACCACATCACCCTGCAGCGCTTCCCGGATTACTGGGATGCCGGGCGCATCCACCTCGAGCGCGTCACCTACCAGGTGATCACCGACAGTTCCGTGCGCTCGGCCAACCTGCGCTCCGGCGCGGTGGACATCACCCACGACATCGCCCCCTCCGACGTGGCAGAGGTCCGCGCCGCCCGCAACATGCGCGTCGTGGCCAATGACGCGCTGGGCTACTGGGGCCTGACCATCAACATGAACAACGGCCCGCGCGCCCAGACGCCCATGGGCCAGGACCCCCGCGTGCGCGAGGCGCTGGAAATCGCCATCGACCGCGAGGCGCTGATCCAGGTGGTGTTCGACGGCGCCTTCGCCCCCGCCACCCAGTCGGTGGGCCCGGAATCTCCCTTCTTCGCGCCGGAAATCCCGCTGCCCCGCCGCGACCCGGAACGCGCCAAGCAGCTGCTACGCGAGGCCGGGGTGCCCATCCCCTTCCCGGTGGAGGTCATGGTCGCCAACGTCCCGGAGCAGCGCCAGGCCGTGGAGGTGATGCAGGCCATGGCGGCCGAGGCCGGCTTCGCCCTGCGCATCAACGCCGTGGAATTCGCCTCCGGCCTGCAGGCGGCGGCGCGCGGCGACTTCCAGCTCTACCTCAGCGGCTGGTCCGGCCGGCCGGACGCCGACGGCAACATCTACGCCTTTCTGCACAGCACCGGCGGGCAGAACGACAACAAGTACAGCAACCCCGAGGTGGACCGCCTGATCGAGGCCGCCCGTGTCGAGCCGGACGTGGCCAAGCGGCGCGAGCTGTATGGCCGCATGTGGCAGATCGCGCTGCGGCAGGACCATTCCCGCCTCTACCTCTGGCACATCCGCAACATCGCCGCGATGAACACGCGGGTGCAGAACTTCCGCCCGCATCCCGACGGGCTGATCCGCCTCCAGGACCTGCGGCTGCAATGATCCGCCGCCCCGCCGCCCTCCCCAGAAACGTCCGCAACCGGAACCGCCCGATGACCCCAACCAGAGCCGCGCGCTACGTCCTGCCGGCCTTGATCGCCCTGGCCCCGCTGCTCGGTGCTGGAACGGCGGAAGCGCAGAACCTGCGCATCGGCCTACGCCAGGACGCCGACATCATGGACCCGACGCTGGCCCGCACCTTTGTCGGCCGCATCGTCTTCGCCTCGCTCTGTGACAAGCTGTTCGACATCAACGACAAGCTGGAGATCGTCCCCCAGCTCGCCACCGGCTACCGGTGGGAGAACCCCACCAACCTCATCATCACCCTGCGCCCTGGCGTGAAGTTCCACGACGGCGAGCCGATGGATGCCGAGGCGGTGCGCTACTCGCTGCTGCGCCACCTCAACATGCAGGGCTCCTTCCGCCGCGGCGAGATCAACTCCATGCAGTCGGTGGAGGTGGTGGACCCGCTCACCGTCCGCGTGGTGCTGAAGGAAGCCTTCGCCCCCTTCGTGTCGCAGCTGACCGACCGCGCCGGCATGATGGTCTCGCCCAAGGCCGCGGAAGCGGCGGGCCGCGACTTCGGCATGCGCCCGGTCTGCGCCGGCCCCTTCCGCTGGGTGGAGCGCGTGCCGCAGGACCGCATCGTGGTGGAGCGCTTCCCCGACTACTGGGATGCCGGCCGCATCCACGTGAACCGCATCACCTATCTCCCCATCCCCGACAGCACCGCCCGGCTGGCCAACCTGCAGGCCGGCGCGCTGGAAATGGCGGAGATCACCACCCCTTCCGACGCCCCCACGATCCGCCGCGACCCGCGCCTGCGCCTGACCCAGGCGGACGAGCTGGGCTACACCTATATCGCCTACAACATCGGCAACGGCCCGCGCGCCCAGACGCCGATCGGCCGCGACGCCCGGGTGCGCGAAGCCTTCGAGCGCGCCATCGACCGCACCGCCATGATCGGCGTGGTGTTCGACGCCCTCTACGTCCCGGCCTCGCAGCCCGTGCCGCCCGCCTCGCCCTTCAACATCGCCGAGATGAAGCCGGAGGAGCGCGACGTCGCCCGCTCCCGCGCCCTGCTGCGCGAGGCCGGCATCACCGCGCCGCTGACCGTGGACATGGTGGTGCCCAACGAGCCGGAACAGCGCCAGCTCGCCGAGGTCATGCAGTCCATGCTGCGCGAGGCCGGGATCGAGCTGCGCATCAACGCGATGGAGTTCGCCTCCTCCCTGCAGGCGGCGCAGCGCGGCGACTTCCAGACCTACCTCGTCGGCTGGTCCGGCCGCCCCGACCCGGACGGCAATGTTTGGGCCTTCACCCACAGTCAGGGACCGCAGAATGACGGCCGCTATTCCAACCCCGAGGTCGACCGCCTGCTGGACGCCGCCCGGGTGGAATCCGACCTGGAAAAGCGCCGCGCCATCTATGCCCAGGTCTGGCAGACCGCCTTCCGGCAGGACCGCTCGCGCATGATGCTGTACCATCGCCGCAACCTGATCGGGCACACCGCCAGGCTGCAGGGCTTCAGCCCCATGCCGGACGGGCTGATCCGCGTCCAGGACCTGCGGCTGCAGTAAGTATCAAGGAAGCTACGAACCATGCTGGGCTGGTTGCTGCGGCGCCTCGGGCAGGTAATCCCGACCCTTCTGATCCTGAGCCTGCTGGTGTTCGGCCTGCAGCAGCTGATGCCCGGCGACCCCGCCCTGATCATGGCGGGCGAGGAGCGCGGCGACCCGCAGGTGCTCGCCCAGATCCGGGCCGAGCTGATGCTGGACCAGCCGATCTGGCAGCAATACCTGGCCTGGCTGGGCCGGGTGCTGCACGGCGACCTCGGCTTTTCCTGGCGCATCCGCCAGCCCGTGGGTGAGTTGATCCTGCAAAAGCTGCCGGTGACGCTGCAGCTAGGCGTGATGGCCTTCATCATCGCCGTGGTGATCGGCGTGCCGCTGGGCGTGCTGTCCGCGGTGAAGCGCGACAAGCCGCTGGACTGGCTGGCCAACGGCCTCGCGCTCGCCGGCATCTCCACGCCGAACTTCTGGCTCGGCATCCTGATGATCCTGCTCTTCTCCGTGCAACTCGGCTGGCTGCCGCCCTCGGGCTACGTGCCGCTGACGGAAGACTGGAAGCAGTCGCTGCTGACCACGATCATGCCCGCCTTCGTGCTGGGCAACGGCATCGCCGGCGTGCTGATGCGCCACACCCGCGCCGCCATGCTGGGCGCGCTGAGCCAGGACTACGTCCGCACCGCCCGCGCCAAGGGCCTGCCGGAACGCGTCGTCGTGGCCAAGCACGCGCTGCGCAACGCCCTGGTTCCCGTGGTCACGCTGGGCACCATCGAGCTGGGCCGGCTGCTGGCCGGCGCGGTGCTGACCGAGCAGATCTTCACCATCCCCGGCTTCGGCAAGCTGGTGGTGGACGCGGTGTTCAACCGCGATTACCCGGTGGTGCAGGGCGTCGTCATGGTCACCGCCATCATCTTCGTGATCCTCAGCCTGCTCTCGGACCTCCTTTACATGGCTATCAACCCGCGGCTGCGCACGGCATGAGCACCACCACGCTTCCCCCGGGCGCGACGCCCGCGGCGCTGCCCCCCGCCGCCGATCCGGCGCCGCCGGAACCGGCCGCCCCGGCTTCGGTCCGCCGCCGCAGCCGCCCGGACAGTCCCGGCCGCCGCGCCCTGCGCCGCTTCTTCCGCCACCGCCTCGCGGTGGTGGGGCTGGTGGTGGTGGTGCTCTTCATCGCCGCCGCCATCCTGGCCCCCTGGATTGCGCCCTACGACCCGATCGCCACCTCCTGGACCCGCATCCGCAAGGCGCCGTCCGAACTCTACTGGTTCGGCACGGACGAGAACGGCCGCGACGTGCTCTCCCGCGTCCTTTGGGGCGCGCGGGCCTCGCTGATGGCCGGCGCCCTGTCGGTGGCCGCGGCGCTGCTGGTGGGCGTGCCGGTGGGGCTCCTCTCGGGCCTGGCCGGCGGCTGGGTGGACGCGCTGATCTCGCGCATCACCGACGCCATGCTCAGCGTGCCCTTCCTGATCCTGGCCATCGCGCTGGCCGCCTTCCTGGGCCCGGCGCTGGAAAACGCTATGCTGGCCATCGCCATTTCCGCCACGCCGATCTTCATCCGCCTGTCGCGCGGCATGGCGCTGGAAGCCAAGACCACGGAATGGGTGGAAGCCGCCCGCTCCCTCGGCAATCCGCCCTGGCGGCTGGCGCTGCTGCACGTGCTGCCCAACATCGTGCCGCCGCTGCTGGTACAGGCCACCCTGGCCATCGCCGAGGCCATCATCGCCGAAGCCTCGCTGAGCTTCCTGGGCCTCGGCCAGCAGCCGCCGCAGCCCTCCTGGGGCTCCATGCTGAACGCGGCGCAGCGCTTCCTGACCCAGGCGCCCTGGATGGCCATCTATCCCGGGCTGGCGATCTTCCTGGTAGTGCTGAGCTTCAACCTGCTGGGTGACGGGCTGCGCGACGCTCTCGACCCGCGCGGACAGGGGCGGTGAGAAAGGCCGGGGGAGTGAACTCCCCCGGTCCCCCCTCCTTCTTTCGGGAGTTTGAGAGTGCCGTTCAGGGCACTCCCAGACTCCCGAAAATAGAAGGGGGTCCGGGGGGATACTTCCCCCCGGCTTACGTTACGCTCAGCGCCACTCATCCGTGACCAGCACCTCCGGCCGGTCATAGCCCCCCGGCCCCGGGCGGCGCAGCGCCACCCCCGACACCACGGTGCGAAAGCCCGCCGCCTTCATCGCGGCATAGGCGTCGCGGCGGGCATGGTTCACGCTGGCCACCACCTGCGGCGCCCCACGGGCCGCCGCCAGGGCGTCCACCGCTCGCAGCAAGGCGCCGAACCCCGCCACGTCGCCGGGCCGCACCGCACCGAACTTCACCACCGCCGCCTCGCTGCCGCTCTCGCTGCCCGGCCCGCTGTGGCACAGGGCGAAGCCGGTGATCCGCCCGGCATCCCCGCGCAACAGCACCGTGTCGCCCACGCCCTGTTCCGTTGCCGCGCGGATTTCGCGCCCGAGGTCCAGCCCGGGAAAGCTCGCCTCCGCCACGTTCCGGCATTCTGCCAGCGCCGCCTCCCGCGCCCCCGCTTCCAGCGCCGAGAACAGGACCGGCGCCTCCGCCGCGGCGCCGGGTGCGACCGGCTTGCTCATGGCGGCGATCAGGTGGTGGGTTTCGAAACCGGCCTCCTCGTAGAGCCGGATGTGGCGCGGGCTGGAGGGGTTGGTGAACAGCCCCACCACGGCCGCCCCCCAGGCTTCGGCCGCCGCCAGGGCAGGGGGCAGCAGCAGGCGCGCCACGCCGCGGTTCCAGAAATCCGGCCGCACGGAGAGCGGTCCCAGCACGGCGAGGCTGCCCCAGTGCATCACCGTCACGCTGCCCACCACCTCGCCCCCGGCCTCGGCCACGAAGCAGCCGGGCGGGTTGGTGCGCCAGCGCGGCCGCAGCAGATCGGCGTCGCCGCGGAAGCTGGCCGGGTCCGGCAGGCCGAACTCCGTGCCGAAGGCCAGGCGGAACACCCGGTCCGCCGCGTCGAGGTCGGCCTCCTGCATGGGCCGGACGGAAAGCTCGGTCGACATAAGGGCAGAAACTCCTGCGGGATGGGGCGGCCAGCCTATCGCCGCCGCGCCGTGCCGGTCACGCGGCCGATGACACGGCCCGGCGCCCGCGCCGCGCCCTCTCCCAGGCCCCCAACGGCAGCCCCGAGCCGCCGGCCCCGAAGCCCAGCCCCACCGCGGCCACGACCAGCACGCGCAGCATGCGCCTCATTCCCCGCACCGCATCGGCACATCCTTGATACGGGGGGGGCGCGCGGCGATCTATCCCGGCATGGACCCGCGCATTCCCGTTCGCCCGTCTGTTTTTTCCGGTGGCCCCCGCCGCTTGGCCGGCTTCGCCCTGATGGGCGGCAGCCTCGCCTTCGTGTCGGCCCTGTCGCTGATCCAGGCTGTGATCCGGGTGTTCCACTGATGGAGCGCTTGCTGGCCCCGTTTCGCGGGCTGCCCCTGCTGCTGCTCGCCTCGCCCCTGCTGCCGGCCCTGCTGATCGGGCTGGCGGACGGGCAGCAGCGCACCATCCTCGGCACCGTGTTCGGCCTGGCCGGCACCGGCGCCGCCGTGGCGCTGCTGCGCCGGAACAAGCGCGGCGACCGCCGCCGCGCCGCTGCCCTGCTGGGCGTGGGCGTCGGGCTGGCCGCCAACTTCGCCGCCGGCACCGGGCCGCTGGGCGGGGTGGTGCTGGGCCTCGCTGCCGGCTTCGGGGCGCGCTTCGCCTATGCCAAGCTGCGCGAGCCGCCGCCGGAACCGGTGCCGCCGCGCGTCGATCCCGCCCTGGACCCCTTCAACGCCCGGCTGCGCGCCCTGGACGGCGCCGACCGTCGCCTGACGGGCGCCGTGGCCGCCCTGCGCGAACTGCTGGGCGAGATGACCCTGCGTCCCAACCAGGCCGGCACCGTGCGCGGCGTGCTGGTGGTGGGCCTCGACGGTCTGGAGCGCATTGCCCAGCGCCTGGAACGCGGCGCCGCCCCGACCGAGGGCCTGGACGGTGCCGTGGGCGACGTGGAACGCGCCGCGCGCGATGCCGCCGCCCGGCTGCGGGCAGTGGAAACGGAAGCGCTGGACGTGCAGGTCAACGTGCTGCGCCAGCGGCTGCGCGAAGAGGGCATGGCATGAGCGAACCCGTGGACACCTCGACCGCCCGGGCGGCGACGGCCGCCCGGGAGGTCACGCCCGCCCGGGAAGCCGCGACCGCCAGGGACGCCGCCCCCACGGCCAACCCGCGGGTGGCCGAGCTCGCCGCCCGCATCGACCTGCACGACCCCACCTCCATCCTGCGCTTCGGCCAGGACGCGCAGGGCCGCGCCGCGGCCGCCGCCGATGCCATGCTCGGCGCCTCGCGCAACGACGCCACCGGCGAGGCGGGCGACGCCCTGTCCGGCCTGCTGGCCCACCTGCGCGGCTTCGACCCCGGTGCGGGCGAGGAAAAGCCCGGCCTGGTGTCGCGCCTGTTCGGCCGCGCCAGCAGCGGCACCGTTGCCATCCTGCAGAAGTACGAGACGGTGCGCGGCCAGGTGGAAGCCGCCGGCGACAAGCTGCAGGAACAGCGCACCCGGCTGCTGGAAGACGTGGAGAAGCTGGAGCGCCTCTACGCCGCCACGCTGGACTGGTTCCACGCCCTGGCCGAGCACATCCAGGCCGGCGAGCAGGTCCTCGCCCGCACCGACGCCGAGGCCGTGCCCAAGGCCGAATGGGCTGCCGAGGTGGAGCAGGACCCGCTGGCCGCACAGCGCCTGCGCGACCTGCGCGCCGCCCGCGACGACCTGGACCGCCGCATCCACGACCTGCGCCTGACGCGGCAGGTGGCGATGCAGGCGCTGCCCGGCATCCGTCTGATCCAGGAAAACGACAAGGCGCTGGCGGCCAAGATCCACTCGGTGCTGGCCAACACCGTGCCGCTGTGGCGCTCGCAACTCGCGCAGGCCCTGGCGATCCACCGCATGCGCGAGGCCGGCAGCGCCGTGCAGGCCGCCACCGACCTGACCAACAAGCTGCTCACCGCCAATGCCGAGGCGCTGCGCCAGGGCAACGCCGCCGCCCGTACGGAGATCGAGCGCGGCGTGGTAGACCTCGATGCGCTGAAGCGCGCCAACGCCGCGCTGGTCGGCACCATCGAGGATTCCCTGCGCATCGCGGAGGAAGGGCGCAACCGCCGCGCCGCCGCCACGCAGGAACTGGCCCAGGCCGAGGCGGAAATCCGCCGCGCCCTGATCTCCGCCCGCGTCGCGCCCGCCAAGCCGGGCTGAGCGCTTCCCCGTCCTCGCCGCCGGGCGGAACAACGCGTCCCATCGCGGTGGACCGGACCGAACCGGCGGGGAGGGGGGCGTGCTGCGGCGCACCCCTCCACCCGCAGGCCGGCAGGTTCAGGATGAGGCGTGCACCCGGATCGGTGCCGGAGGCTCCGGCAGCACCCGGTCGGGCGTGGGGCAGACCTCCGGCCGGCAGGACATCGCGGCCGGGCCGTCCACCGGCTCCACCCAGTAGGTGCGGCCGTTGATCAGGCGCGGTCGCTGGGCCGCCACGGGCCGGATGTGCTGCGTATCCATGCCGCGCATCTGGGAGCGCCGCGTAAATGCGCCGTAACAGCCGCGCGCCCGCATCGTGGAAAGAAGGCCTGCTCACCTCCTCGTGAAAGCCGCGCGGCCCGCCGGCGGCAGGCCGCGCGCCGGCCCGTCGCCACCACGGTCCCTTTTCCTGCCGCACCGACGGGCACCGGCACCGCCCCCCCGGCGAACTCCGCACTTCCTGCAATGCCACGGCTTGTGGCATTGCTTTACGGATCAGTAACAAGGGCGCGCCGGGGCGATGACGAGCTATTCGTGGCAGCCAGTCTCGCCCACGGGAGAGGGCGCCTGGTTCGACGAGGCGAACTGGCAGCCCACCGGCGTCCCCAACAACCAGTCCTTCAGCTTCGACGGCGCCACTTTTCTGCGCGGCGGCACGCTCACCGACACGGCCGGCAGCGGCGACCCGACCTCCACCCTGCGCGTCCTCGTCGACACCCCCGACCCGGTGCGCTTCGCCGGCGGGCTGAGCATGCGCAACGGCAGCTTCGACGTGGCGCCGGGCTCCTCGGTGCAGGTGACCTCCGCCGCCCTCGTGGATGTCGACCTGCGGGTGAACGCGGCGCGCCTCGTTCTCGGCGAAGCCGGGGGCGGCCCGCACAGCATCTCCGCGACCTCCAAGGCCGATGTCAGCATCATTAGCGTGGTGGGCGGGGCGCCCGTGGCGGGGCTGTCCCAGGGCATCTTCGTCGCCGGCGACCTCAACCTGAGGTTCGGCTACGCCACGCTGTCGGTGACCGGCCCCAACGCCACCTTCGGCAGCGCGGATAGCGGGCCGATGGGCAACATCACCGCCAGTTCGGCCTTTCCGGTGGTGATCGCGGCCCAGGATTCCAACATCGTGCTCGGCGGCTTCGCGGGCACGAGCCCGGACAGTTCGCCCGGCGTGGAACTGGGCGGCGCCTCCAGCCTGACGCTGGAAAAGCCCGCCGCCTTTGCCGGCACGATCTACGGCTTCACCCCCGACGACCGGCTGGTGGTGGACGCCCACGTCACCGACCTGTCCTATGCCGACCACGTCCTCACCCTGCGCGACGGCGAAACCACCGTCGGCACCCTGCGCTTCGAGGGCAACTACACCGCCGCCGACTTCAGCCTAGCCACGGTGGACGACGACAGCACCCGCATCCTGGCCAGCGAGTGCTATGTCCGCGGCACCCGCATCGCCACCCCGGATGGCGAGCGTGCGGTGGAGAGCCTGAGCGCCGGCGACACCGTGCTGCGCGCCGACGGCATCCCCGCCACCCTGCGCTGGGTCGGCCACCGCCAGCTGCACCCGAACCACCACCCCACCCCGCAGGATGTCTGCCCCATCCGCATCCGCGCCCACGCGCTGGGGCCCCGCCTGCCGGCGCGCGACCTCCTCGTCAGCCCCGGCCACCACCTGTTCCTCGATGGGGCCCTGGTGCCGGCGCGCGCGCTGCTGGACGGCGCCCTGGTGGTGCAGGACGCGCCCGAAACGGTGGAATATTGGCACCTGGAACTCGCCGCGGCAGACGGCAGCGCCACCCACGGCGTCCTCCTGGCCGAAGGGCTGCCGGCGGAAAGCTTCCTCGACACCGGCCGCTCCGGCTTCTTCGCCGACGACCCCGCGCCCGAACTGCACGCCCTGCCGCCCGAGGCGGACGCCCTGGCGGAAGCGGCCTGGGCCACCCGCGGCTGCGCCCCGCGGCTGACCGGCGGCGGCCGGCTGCGCGCGATCCGGCGCCGCATCGCCCGGCAGGCGGCGGGGCTGGGCTTCCGCCCGGTCCGCCCGGCGCTGCGGTTGCTGGCGGGGGCGCGGGAACTGCCCCTGACCCTGTCGGACGGATGGTACCGGGCGAGCCTGCCCGAAGCCGCACCGAAGCTGCGGCTCTGCGCCACGGCCTCCGTGCCGGCCGACGACGCGACGGCCGGCAGCGACGACCTGCGCCTGCTGGGCGCGCGCGTGGCGGAACTGCGCCTGCGCGGCGCCGACGGCACGCTCCGCCCGGTGGCGCTGGACGACCCGCGCCTGTGCCGCGGCTGGCACGCGGCGGAACCCGGCGGCCGCTGGACCGATGGCGACGCCGAACTGCCGGACGCCCTCTGGGCCGGCCTGGCCGCCCCGGCGGTGCTGGAACTGCGCCTGGCCGCCTTGCGCCCCGGCCTGCGCGCACCCGCCCAGGAACGCCGCAGCGCTGCCTGACGGCGGGCCGCGCTCCCGGCGCGACGCGCTGCCGCGTCACGCCGGGCCGGCGCCTTCAGCGGCCGCGGCCGCCCAGCAATCCGCCCAGGATGCCGCCGAGGCCACCTCCCTGGCCCCCACCGGCCCCGAGCTGGCCCAGCAACCCGCCGAGGCCGCCACCCTGGCCCCCGCCGGCGCCCAACTGGCCGAGCAGCCCGCCCAGCACCCCGCCGATCCCGCCCTGCGGCACCTGGGTGTCGTCCTGCGGCAGACGCCCCTGCGGGCTGAGCCGGTCCACCAGCAGCGGCAGCAGCGCCACCAGCAGGCTCATCAGCCCCTGGCGCGGCAGGCCCGTCCGCTGCGCGATCTGCTCCACCTGCGCCGGGCCGAGCGCGTTCTCCAACTCGGCGGGCGCCACCGGCGCGTTCTCGCCGTGCCCGATCCAGGAATCCACCTGCGGCCCCAGCCCGCCCTGGCGCAGCTGGTCCAGCAGGCCCGACAGCCCGGCCATGTCCTGCCGTCCGCCCATCAACTGGCCGAGCACGTTCTGCACCGGCGCCTCCGCCGCGCCAGCGGCGGGGTTGCCGCCGCTGCTGGACAGGAAATCACTCATCTCGGCTTCTCCTCCGGCAGGGGAGGTAACGCGGGGAAGGGGGCCGGGGTTGAAACGCCGCTGGTCCGCGCTTCGGCCCCCACCGCAGGAACGGGGACCGCGCTCCGGCATCCGGCCACGGGAACACGCTTCCCGGCCCCGCAGGACCACCGCCGCGGGCTTACGCCCTGCCCGCCCGGAAACCGGACCGACGCATCGCAGGCCGGGGCGCAACGCCCGCCTGCATCCCCGTGCGCGCCGGGATGTTGTAAGGGGCACTCAACATCCCCGGGGTGAAAAACCGTTCCATGCCCGTTTCGCGTGTCGCCGTGGCCGGGATCGGGCGGTGCCTGCCCCCGCACCCGGCGCGATCGCTCCGGCCGACCCCCGGCGCGGCGCGGCCATGACCCGTCCGCGTCGCCGCGGCCCCTTGTCCCGCGGGGTGAAGGCCGTGCTGAAGAGCGCGCCGCTCGCCCGCCTGCTCGGGCACTACCTCGACCTGTGCCGGCGCACCGCGCGCTGGGAATTGCTGGGCACGGAACCGCTGCACGCGCTGGCGCGGGGCGAGGCCGGCTTCGTGCTGGCCTTCTGGCACGAATGCCTGCCCGTGATGCCCTTGGCCTGGGACACCTTCTGGCGATCCGTGGACCCGGCCGTGCCGCGCAAGCCCGGGCTGGTGCTGGTGTCGCGCAGCCGCGACGGCGGCATGATCGGTGCCATGCTGGACCGCTTCGGCCTGCAGCCGGTGTCCGGCAGCTCCTCCCGCGGCGGCCGGGTGGCGGCGCGAGAGCTGCTGTCGGGCCTGCGCGGCGGCGCGGTGGCGGTGGTGGTGCCCGACGGCCCGCGCGGCCCGCGGCGGGTGGCCACGCCGGGCGGGCTGCGCCTGGCGGAGGTGGTGGGTGTGCCGGTGGTGCCCTGCGCCGCCAGCGCCCATCCCGCGCGCCGGCTGGGCACCTGGGACCGCATGGTGATCCCGCTGCCCTTCTCGCGCTGCGTCGCCGTGGTGGGCCCGCCCATCCTGCCCGGGCATGGCGGCGCCGAGCCGGCGGCGCGCCTGCTGGAAGCGGCGCTCAACGCGGCCACCCTGCGCGCCGAGGCGGCCTGCCGCCAGCCGCGTGGGCGCCCGCTGCCGGTGCCGGCCTGACCGCGGCGCGGGGCTGGGGCGAAGGGGCCGGCCGTCGGATGGCCAGGCCCCTGCGGCGGGCAGGCCGACGCGGCACCCCCGCGCGCCACCACCGCAGCGCGCGGCCCGCCCCGCCACGGGGGCCGCTTGACCGGCCGGGCGGCCGGCTGCTCCATCCCGGCCAGCAGGGAGACGTGTCGGACATGCGGGCCTGGGCCATCGTGGAAAACGGCGAGCCGTTGCAGGAGATCGAGCTGCCGACGCCGGAGCCGGTGGGCCGGCAGGTGCTGCTGGAGGTGACGCATTGCGGCGTCTGCCATTCCGACCTGCACCTGTGGGAGGGCCGCTACGACCTCGGCAGCCGCGGCATCCTGTCGCTGAAGGAGCGCGGCCTGACCCTGCCGATCGCCCCCGGGCACGAGATCGTCGGCCGCGTGCTGCGCTGGGGCCCCGAGGCCACCGGCCTGCGCGCCGGCGAGATGAAGGTGGTGTTTCCCTGGGTCGGCTGCGGCCAGTGCGAGCATTGCCGCGCCGAGGAGGACAACATGTGCCTCCAGGGCCACTCCATCGGCATCAACCGCCACGGCGGCTACGCCACCCACGTGCTGGTGCCCGAGCCGCGGCACCTCGTGGACCTCGGCGCGCTCGACCCGGCGGTGGCCGCGACCTATGCCTGCTCCGGCATCACCGTCTACTCGGCCATCCGCAAGGTGATGCCGCTGCCGCCTGACCGGCCCGTGGTGGTGGTGGGCGCCGGCGGGCTGGGGCTGAACGCGGTGGCCACGCTGCGCGCCCTCGGGCACGGGAGCATCTGCGTGGTGGACCTGTCGGAGGAGAAGCTGGCCGCGGCGCGGACGGCCGGCGCCACGCTCACCGTGCTGGCCGGCGGCGACGACACCACCGGGCGCATCGTCGCGGCCTGCGGCGGCCCGGTCTCCGCCGTGATCGACCTGGTGAACGGCACCGCCACGGCGCGCTTCGCCTTCGATGCGCTGCAGAAGGGCGGCAAGCTCGTGCAGGTCGGGCTGTTCGGCGGCGAGCTGCCGCTGCCCCTGCCGCTGATGGCCATCCGCGCCCTGACCGTGCAGGGCTCCTATGTCGGCAACCCCAAGGAACTGCGCGCCGTGATGGACCTAGCCCGCACCGGCCGGCTGGCGCCCCTGCCGGTTTCCACCGCCCCGATGCACGAGGCCAACGCCGTGCTGAACCGGCTGCGCGACGGCAAGGTCACCGGCCGGGTGGTGCTGACCGCTGCCTGACGGTTTCCCGCCCGCGGAGCTGATCCCCCCCCGCCCGGACCCGCCGGGCCGGGTGCCCGGCCTCCTGCGCGGCCTGCTGAGCTTCAACGGCGACGTGCTGCGCGCCCTGCCGCGCGTGGCCTATCGCCGGCAGGTGATGGCGGTGACGATCTTGCGCCGGCAGATCGTGGTGGTGAACGACCCGGAGGTGGTGCGCGACGTTTTCGTCACCCGCCACGCCATCTACGGCCGCAAGAGCCACTTCAAGGAACAGGCGCTCAGCCCGGTGATCGGCGAGAGCCTCTTCGCCAACCACGGCAGCCTCTGGGCCACCCGCCGCCCCGCCGTGGCGCGGCTGCTGCACCCTTCCGGTGTCGGCCAGTTCCAGGAAGCCTTCCGCGAGGCCGGCCGCCGCTTGATCGAGGACTGGTCCGCCCCGGTCGCTGCGGCCGGCGGCAGCTGGGATGGGCAGGGCGGCGGCACCCCGGGCGAACCGGCCGGTGGTGCCACCCGGGACGGCGCAGCCGGCGCCCCCCGGGGAAAGGCGGCCGCCAACGCCCCCGGCGCCGTGGTGGACGTGGCGCCCGACCTGGCCGCAGCGACGCTGCGGGTGATGCTGCGCGCCGTGTTCGGCCCCGACGTGCCCGAGGGCGAGGCCCGCGCCATCGCCCAGGCCTTCGGCGAATACCAATCGCGGGTGCAGGTGGTGGACCTGCCGCACCTGCTCGGCCTGCCGCGCGGCCTGCTGGGCCGCCAGGGCCGCATCGCCCAGCGCGCCGCGGCCGAGATCCGCGCCCGGGTCGCGGCGCTGATCGCCCGCCCTCCCTCGGGCGAGGGCCTGCTGCCCGGGCTGCGCGCCGCCCCCGCCGCCGATGGCCGCCCGCTGCTGGACGAAACCGGGCTGCTGGACGAGGTGGCGATGATGCTGCTGGCCGGCAGCGAGACCGCCGCCAATGCCCTGGCCTGGTGCCTGTTCCTGCTGGCCAGCGACCCCGCCTGGGCCACCCGCGTGCGCGACGAGGCGCGGGAGGTCCTGGGCGAGCGCGAGCCGGACGCTGCGGAACTCAACGGCCTCCTCCAGGCCCGCGCCGTGCTGCAGGAAGCGATGCGCCTGTACCCACCCGTGGCGGTGCTGGCGCGGCAGGCGGTGCAGGTGGACCGCATCCGCCGCTGGACGCTGCGGCCGGGCGACACGCTGCTCTGCATCCCCTGGCTGCTGCACCGGCACGAGAACCTGTGGGACGCCCCGCACGCCTTTCGCCCCGCCCGCTTCCTGCCGGAAAACAGCAAGGCGATCCCGCGCTTCGCCTATCTGCCCTTCGGGGTGGGGCCGCGGGTCTGCGCCGGCGCCGCCTTCGGCATGGCGGAGATGACCACGCTGCTGGCCATGCTGATCCGCCGCTTCGCCCTGGCCCCCGCGCCGGGGGTGGTGCCGATGCCGCGCTTCCGCCTGACCCTGCGCCCCGAGGGCGGGATGCCGCTGCTGCTGCGCCCGGCACCCTGATCCGCCCGGGCCCGTGGCCGGGCCGCCAACGCAGAACGGACCGATCCGCGGACCGACAGCGTCAGCCCGGAAACCGGTCCGGCCATTCACCCACCGAAGCGGGGCGGAAAGGAAAGGCGGCCTGCCTCGTCGGCGGCCAGGAAACGCCGTCGGGGCCGGTGCGGCCCCGGCCGGTCCTCAGCGGCCCGCCACCGACAGGTCCAGCGTCCGGCCGGAGGCACGCACCGGGGCAACCGGCGCCTCGGCCACTTCCTCGTAGCGCGGCGCGCTGTTGGAGGAGGCGTAGGACACGCCGCCGCGCTCGGGGCGGTTATGGATGAAGCCGAAGGTGGAGTAGGTGCGGCCGTAAGCCTCGGAGAAGCGGCCCACCTGCACGCGCACCGCCGTCCAATCGTTGCGGTCGGATACGTCCACCACGGACACGCCGTGCATCACCGTGCCCTTGCGGATGCCCGGGCCGCCCCAGTTGGCGTGCTGGATCTCGATCTCGCGCGGGTTGATCAGCCGCTCCACCACCGCGACATGGCCCATGCGCATCCCGCCGGAGGAGCGGAAGGCCAGCACGGAGCCGGGCTCGGGGCGCTGGCCGCGGGCATACTGGCCGGCGGCGTTGTACCACCACTGGCCGCCATTGCCGCTGACCTGCATCCCCGTCACCTGGCGGGCATAGGGCACGCAGGAAATGCCGGCGTAGTACATCGCGTCGGTGGCACCCTCGGAAGCGCGGGGGCTGCGGGCCACCACGGCCACAGCGCCACGGCCGCGGCGGCTGGCCACCGCCTTGGAACCGGTCTGGCGAACCGTGGCGGCGCTGCGCGCCTGCGCCGGGCGGCTGCGGGAAGGCTGGTTGGCCGCGACCTGCCGGGTCTGCTTCGCACCCTGGCGGGCCTGCGCTGCCTCGGCCTGGGGGGCACAGGGCAGGAGAAAGGCGCTGCAAAGCACGGCAACAGCGATGGCAGAGCGACTGACCGGCATGAACCCTCCTCGACCCCCGAACGCCCCGGTTCCCCACCGGGGACCGGCGGCAACGGCCGGCGGCGAAGATTGGGGTAGCCGGAGGTTTCACCGCTCGCCAACCCGTGATCACGTTTCCGGGTGTAAAATGGCGTGATTTGCCGGAGCGGTCATCCCGTTCAGGCCGGGATCAAGAACTTCATCCTAGGCAGCAGGACTGAAAGAGCACCGAAGCACACTGTGGCAGCAAAGCCGCCACAGGTGCTCGGGGGTGTGCCGGATCAGCGGCAGGCGGTCACCATGATCTCCACCAGGTGCCGCGGGTCGGCCATGTTGGCCTCCACGCACGCGCGCACGGGGGCGCCGCCCTGGGGCAGCCATTCCACCCAGAGCTTGTTCAGCGCGTCGCGGTCGCGGATGTCCTTCAGCCAGACCTGGGCCTGCAGCAGGCGGGTCTTGTCCGTGCCGCCTTCCTCCAGCAGCGCGTCGATCTTGGCCAGGATCTGCTGCGTCTGGCCGGACACGTCCTGGCTGAGGTCGTCGGCGGTGATGCCGGCGAGGTAAACGAAGCCGTGGTACTCGACCACGTTGCTGAGGACGGCGTTGCCGCCGTGGCGGGAAATCTTGCTCATCGCGGGGTTCTCCTCGCCCTGTTGGGCGCGGGGCATCTAGAGCAGATCGCCGCGATCGGGAAACGGTGCGGCGCGGCGGGGAAAGGCCGGGGGAGTGAACTCCCCCGGACCCCCTCCTTCTTTCGGGAGTATAAAGACCTTTCCCACCACGGGCGCTCCCCAAACTCCCGAAAATAGAAGGGGGTCCGGGGGGATACCTCCCCCCGGCTTCCTGCCACCACCCGCTAGGCCCGCGGCGGCTCCAGGCTATCGGCGATGACCCGCGCCCGCGACAGGCCCCAGGCCACCCCGAGGCAGGCCAGCCCCGCCAGCACCAGCGTGGGCAGCCGCAGCCCGAAGGCCTCGCCCGTGGCGCCCAGCACCAGCGCGCCGCAGGCGGGAAAGGCGCGCGACACCAACGACCACAGCGCCAGCACCCGCCCGCGCATGGAAGCATCCGCGGCGGTCTGGGCCAGGGTCTGGGTGGCGATGCCGTGGGAGGAGGCCGCGGCCCCGATGCACACGGCGCAGGCCACGGCCAGGGGAAACCAGCTGGTCAGCGCGAAGCCGGCGGTGAACACGGCCTGGGCCAGCACCGCGCCGATGGCGATGCGCGTGGTGCCTTCCAGTCGCCCGCGCGCGGCGATGCGCAGCCCCGCCACCAGCGCCCCCACCCCGAAGGCTGCGGTCAGCACCGCCAGGGATTCCGCGCCGCGGTTGAACAGGTGCTCCACGAAGGGCGGCAGCAACTCCTGCACCCCGCGAAGAGTCAGGCAGGCCATGGCGGCAAAGGCGAAGATCGGGCCCAGCCCGGGATGCCGCGCGACGTAGAGCAGCCCTTCCGCGGTTTCCGCCAGCAGGCTGCGCGTGGCGGCGTGCCCCCGCCGCTGGTCGGGGTCCAGCCGCAGCAGCGGCATGGTCAGGGTGGCGATCAGGGCCGCCAGGGCGTTGCACAGGATGGCCGGCACCACCCCGAAACCGGCGATCAGCGGCCCGGCGACGGACGGGCCCAGGAAGCGCGCCACGTTGAACATGAAGCTGTTGCAGGCCACCGCCGCCGGCAGGTCGGCGCGAGACACCAGCGCCGGCAGGATGCTCTGCCGCGCCGGCTGCACGAAGGAAGCGGCGGTGCTGGACACCAGCTCCAGCGCGATCAGCAGCCCGATGTCGATCTGCCCCAGCGCCGTCAGCACGGCCACGCCCAGCGCCTCGGCGGCGTTCACCAGCTGCCCCAGCGAGGCCAGCCGCACCCGATCCACCCGGTCCGCCACGGCGCCCGCCACGGGCCCCACCAGCACCGCCGGAACCAGGTCGCTGAGCGACACCAGCCCGACCCAGAAGGGGCTCCGCGTCAGCTCCCAGGCCAGCCAGCCCACGGCGATGCGGTGCATCCACCAGCCCGTCCAGGCCCCCAGGCTGGCCCCGAAATAGATCCGCGCGTTGCGGGACGACAGGGCGCGGCCGAACCCGCCGCCCAAACCCGGCACCGGCAAGCGGGAGCGCCGCGCTCAGCGGCCGGCGGGGCGCTGGCCCTCGGTAACCACCGGCTCGGTGGAGCGGACGCACTCGTCGGCCAGGCGGTTGCGCTCAAAGGTGGCGCCCAGCCGGTCGGTGGTGGAGCGGATGCCGAAATTGCTCAGCGTGCCGACGCGCGCATCCTGGTCGTCGTTGCGCATGGTCTGGCCGCGGTCGCGATACAGCACGGTCCGTTCCGCTTCCTGCCGGCAGGAAGCGGCGCGCGCGTCGTTCTGCCGCTGCGCCGGGCCGGGCGGCGTCGCCTGGGCGCAGCCGCAGAGCGCCGCGAGAAGGAGGAGGCTGGTTCGGTTCATGCGCGGGCTCCGGCGGGCAGCCGCGACAAGCGGCGCCGCAGGCTGGTTTCGTCCAACCGGGCCGCGCGGTCCAGGGGGAGGTCGGCCGCCGCCGCCAGCAGCTGCGGATGCAGCAGCGTTCCCCCGGCATTGATGTCGAACATCCCGCGCAGCCAGGGCAGCCGGCCCATCGCGTCCAGCAGCGCCAGCAGCCGCAGGAACACGGACAGGCCGGACAGCGTGCCCAGGCCGAGGCTGTCGTCGATCGCCTCGGCCCAGCAGCGCGCATCGGGGTCGGACAGGTGCATCTCCACCGGCTCGGGACCGGGGGCGCCCACTTCGGCGAGCGCGCGGCCCGTCCCGGGCGCCGCTGGGGCCGGGGCCGGCGGGGTGGCGAAGCGCAGCGAGCGCTCCGGCCCGTGCAGGCAGGCCGCGGCGGCGTCGCGCGCCGTGTCCCAGGCGGCGAGCAGGGCGCGAGGCGGCACGGGAGGGATGCTTTCGGGCGGAAACGGCACGGCATAGGCCAGCTCGCCGCCGGGCCCGCGCGCCACGCCGATGGTGGTGTTCACGGGGTTGAATCTGGGGGTGGCCCCAGGGCTGCGGAAGGGGTGGGGGGCACCGCGGGGCGCGCTTCCCCGGCGCGGGGCTGACTCGCGCGGGGCGCTCGGCTAGGAGAAGCCTCGCCAGAACCGGGGAAAAGGGTGGCCGCTCGACCAAGGGTTTGCGTGTGCTTCAGCGGCCAGATGCGGCACTTCGAGGGCCATCACGCCTGGCTGGCCGAACTCCGGAACCGCGCCGCCGTGGAGGTGGTGGTCACCACCTGGAAGAACCGCGGCGCCAAGGTGACGGGGCCGATGGATTCCGGCCGCCTCGGCCTGCTGCTGCCGCCCGGCCTGAAGCCGCTGCTGCCCGCGAGTTGGCAGAACCAGTCGCTGTTCCTGCACCTGCCGGCGCTGCGCCGCCTGCTGATCGCGCGCAGCGGCGGCAGCGAAGTGTCCGCCGCTGCGATCCTGGCCGAGTTCGGTCCGGCCCGCATCCACATCGAGGACGACCTCGCCTTCGGCTTCTTCGAGAACCGGGTGCAGTTCGAGCCCGGCGTGCCGCGCGGCCTGGACCCCTTCACGCTGCGGCAATTCTACAAGGTGTTCCAGGGCAACGTGGTGAAGCGCAGCCTGGAACAGGAGCAGGGCGCGCCCTTCGACCTCGTTTTGCGGCTGCGGCCGGACCTGCGGCTGGCCATGCTGGACCTCGACACCCTGCTGGCCGCCCCGCCGGAGGTGCTGTTCGTGGACCACCACCGCGCCGGCATCGTGGGCGACCAGGCCGCGGCCGGAGGCAGCGACGCCGGTGACATCGTCGCCGGCTTCTTCTGGCACGCTTTCCGACGCATCACCGGCAGCCCGGGCGGCTTTGCCGACCCGGGCGGCTCTGCCGCCCCCGGCAGCTTCGCTGCCCCCGGCGCCCCGGCCCCGACGGGCCGCCCGGCCATGCCCCCGCCCTGGCGCGAGGTGCACAGCGAGTTGCACGACTGGCTCCGGCTGAACGGCCTGACGGCGCGGACCCTGCCGGGGCTGCAAGGCCTGGCGGAAGAGCGCTTCCTCCGACGCGAGGAGGTCGCCGACGCCTTGCGCGGCGTGGCGGCCACGGCGCCGGACCGGCTGGGCCGCGAGGCCGGCTTCGTGCTCGGCACCCTGGAGGTGGACGCGATCCGCGCGGCCGGCGACGCGGCGGGCGCCGCCCGGCGCGGGGCGGAACTGCTGCGCGAGGCGCCGGAAGGCCTGGCGCGCAACGGGCTGTTCCTGGCGCTGGGCCGGGCGCAGGAAGCGCTGGGCGAAACCGGGACGGCCTTTCTCTGCGGTGCCCTGGCCCTGGCCGAGCAACCGGCCGACGCATCCCGCCACTGGCACGGGCCGGACACCACCAACGAGGAGATGAACCTCCTGCTGCGCAACATCCCCGGCCAGTGGTCGCCCGGCACCTCCCTCCTCGCCGCCTTCGGGGCTGCGGCCGCCGCGGCGGCCGGACGGGATGCGCTGGGGGCGGCCCTGGCCGCGGTGGCCGCGGAACCCGCCATCCAGGCGCGGCAAGCGGAAGCGGCCGCGCAGCTGCTGCAACACCTGGGCGAGCATGCCGGGCTGCAGCAGCACCTCGCCCGGCTGCTGGAAGCGGCGGGCCGCCCCGCGGAGGCCGCGCGGGTGCTGCGGATGGGGGATGTCGCGCCCGCGCCACCCCGCCCGGCGCCGGGCGGCGGGGCGGCCGCCCTCACTCCGCCGGCGTAAGCTCCGCCAGGGCCTCGGCCGTGTCGAAGTCGCGCAGCACGCCGTCGCCGGGCATCTCCACGCGTACCACCCGGTCGGCATGGCGTTCCAGCAGCGCGCGGGCGCCGCTGTCGCCCTGCAGAGCGCGCATCTCCGGCAGGAATTCCCGCGCCCAGAGCACCGGGTTGCCCCGGCGCCCGGCATGGGTCGGCTGCACCACCGCGCCGCCGCCCTGCGGGTCGAAGGCGGCAAGCAGCCGGTCGAGGTCGGCCCCCGTCACCAGCGGCATGTCGCCCAGGCAGACCAGCACGCCCTCGGCCTCCGCGGGCACCGCGTCCAGCCCGGCACGCAGGGAAGCAGACAAGCCTTCCGCGTGATCGGCGGCATGGACGAAGTGCACGGCGCGGCCGCGCAGCGCTGCCCGGACCCGGCCCTGCTCGTGCCCGGTCACCACGATCACCGGCCGGGCGCCGCTGTTCAGCACCTGGTCCACCACCCGCGCCACCATGGGCGCGCCAGAGGCATCCTCCACCAGCAGCTTGTTCACCGGCCCCATGCGGCGCGACAGGCCGGCGGCCAGCACCACCGCCGCCACCCGGCGCGGCGCGGCGCCCGCCTGGGCTGCCCCCGCCGGGGCCGCGCCGGCGGGTCCTCCGGCGGCGTTCTCCACGGCCTTGCCCCCGGGTTCCTGCGCCACCTTCTCCCCCGGCACGGCCTTGGCACGGGGCAGGGGGCGGGTCTCGATCTCCAGCAGCAGCCCACCGGCCCCCATGCGCTGCACGTCGCGCCCCGACACGGGGATGCCCGCGAACAGGCGCTGCAGCACCCAGTCGAAGCCGTTGAGCTTGGGCGACCGCGCGCAGCCCGGCAGCACCAGCGCCGGCAGCGCCCCGACACGCCCGAGGCAGAGCAGGTTGCCAGGGTCCACCGGCATGCCGAAATGCTCGATCACCCCCCCGGCCCGCACGATGGCGGCCGGGCCGACATCGCGCCGGTCCACCACCGCCGAGGCGCCGATCACCAGCAGCATCTCCGCCCCCGCCGCGCGCAGCCGGCCCAGGGCCGCGGCGATGGCGGCTTCCTCGTGCGGCACGCGCTCGGGGGGCAGCAGCGTGCCGCCCAGGGCCTCCACCCGGGCGCGGGTCACGCTGGCGGTGCCTTCCAGCACGCTCTCCTTCATGCCCGGCAGCTCGCTCATCACCAGCCCCACCGGCATGGGCCGGAGCGGGCGGAGCGACACGGCCTCGCCGGAGCGGGCGATCGCCTCCGCCTCGGCCAGCACGGCGCCGGGCACGGCGAAGGGGATCACCTTGATGGTGCCCACCATCTCCTTGACGCCCACCGGCGCGAAGGGCGCCAGGGTGGCCAGCGTCAGGCTCTCGTCCAGGGCGTTGAGCCGGTCGATCAGCGCCACGTCCAGGCAGAGCAGCCCCGGTTCCGCGGCGAACAGGTTCACCCGACCGGTGGCGGCGCGCGACCGCGTCAGCCCCGGCCGCAGGAGCGCCTCCGCCAAGCGGTGCGCCGCCTCGTCCTCCGGCACGTCGCCGGCCTCCAGCCGCGCGGCGATCACGGAGTCCCGCCCGGCCTCCCGCAGCGCCTCCACCGCCGCCGCGTCCAGCACGGTGCCTTTCTTCAGCACCCGCCCCGGCAGGCGCTGCGTGTGCGCCAGCACCGCCCCCAGGGCTTCCGCCACCGGGGTGGGGCCGAAGATCACGCCCGGCGGCCCAGGGCGGAGCCGCGGCGCACCGCCACGATCTCGGCCAGGATGGACAGCGCGATCTCCGGCGCCGTGACCGCCTCGATGTTCAGGCCCACCGGGGCGTGGATGCGGCCGATCGCCGCCTCGTCATGGCCCAGCTCCGTCAGCCGGGCCACCCGCTTGGCATGGGTGCGGCGGCTGCCCAGGGCGCCCACGTAGAAGGCGGCCGAGCGCAGCGTCGCGTCCAGCGCCGGGTCGTCCAGCTTGGGGTCGTGGGTCAGCGTCACCACCGCCGTGCGGCTGTCCGGTTGCAGCGCCGCCATGGCGTCGTCCGGCCATTCCTGCACCAGCGTCGCGACCTCGCCGAAGCGCTCGGCCGTGGCAAAGGCGCCGCGGGGGTCCACCACCGTCACCGCGAAGCCCGCGGCCGCGGCCATCGGCACCAGCGCCTGGGCGATGTGCACGGCGCCCACCACCATCAGCCGCAGCGGCGGGTTGTGCGGCTGCACGAACCAGGTTTCCTCGCCCAGCGACACGTTGGCCGCCTGGTCGGACTCCAGCGCCGTCCGCGCGGCCTCCGCCAGCGCGGCCGGCAGTTCCTCGCCGGGAAACAGGTGCTGCGCGCCATCGGGCAGGCGCGTCAGCAGGGCAACCGGCTGCTTGCTCGCCTGGGCGTCGCGCAGCCGGGCGAAGACCGCTTCCTTCACCCGAGCTTCTCCACGAAGACCTTCAGCTTGCCGCCGCAGGCCAGCCCGACCTCCCAGGCGCGCTCGTCGGAAATGCCGAAATCCAGTAGCTGCGGCGCGCCGGTGCGCATCGTGTCCTGCGCCGCGTCGGCCACGGCGCCCTCGATGCAGCCGCCCGACACGGAACCGGCCAGCCGGCCCGAGCCCGTCACCGCCAGCCGCGACCCGGCCGGGCGGGGCGAAGAGCCCCAGGTTTCCACCACGGTCGCCAGCGCCACCGTTTCGCCTTCCCGGCGCCAGCCCTCGGCGGTGGCCAGGATGTCTTCCGCGTCGCTCATGCCGCTCTCCCTTCTCCGCGCCCCTCGCCGAGCCCCGGGGCGATCCTGCGCCCGGCGCCGCCGAAGCCGCCGGCGTCGCGCCCGGCGGACAGGGTGGCCACCAGGGCGCGCAGGCTGTCCAGGTTGTGCACGGGCCGGTGCTCGTGGACGTGCGGCAACAGCGCCCGCACGCCACCGGACTTGGGCTGGAAGCCGGCGTATCGCAACAGCGGGTTCAGCCAGATCAGCCGGCGGCAGGAATGCGCCAGGCGCTCGGCCGCCTCGCCCAGCCCCTCGGCGCCGCCGCGGTCCAGCCCGTCGGTGATCAGCAGCACCACCGCCCCCTGGGTCAGCACGCGCCGCGCCCATTGTCGGTTGAACAGCGCCAGGGAATCGCCGATGCGCGTCCCGCCGGACCAGTCCGGCACGGCGCGGCCCACCAGCTCCATCGCTACCTCCGGGTCGCGGTGGCGCAGCTGCCGCGTCACGTTGGTCAGCCGGGTGCCGAACAGGAAGGAATGCACGGCCACGTCCTGCTTGGCCCGCTCGGCGGTGACGGCGTGCAGGAAGTGCAGCATCACCTGCACGTAGCGGCCCATGGAGCCCGAGATGTCGCACAACGCCACCAGCGGCGGCGGCTTCACCACCCGGCGGCGGCGCTCGATGCCCAGGATCTCGCCGCCATGGCGCAGGCTGTTGCGCACCGTGGCGCGCAGGTCGGTGCGCGGGCCCAGCGGGTCGGGGCGGAAGCGGCGGGTGGGACGCAGTTCCAGCGGCAGGGTCAGGCGGGTGATCTCGCGGCGGGCGGCGGCGATCTCCGCCGCGTCCATGGCATCGAAATCCATCCGGCCCAGCTTCTCGCGCTCGCTGACCGTCAGCGTGGCGTCCAGCTCCGGCGGCTCGGAGGCTTCCTCGCGCGGCGGCGGCGGGCGCTCCCCGGCCAGGGCTTCCAGCACGCGCCGGGCGGCGGGCGGCGCCTTGCGCGTTTCGCCCCCCTCGTCCAGCGCGGCCAGGGCGGCGGCCTGCCGGGCAGCCTCCGGGTCGCGCCAGAACAGGTCGAAGGCGTAGTCGAAGACTTCGGCGTGCTCGGGCCCGTGCAGCAGCGTAGCGCGCAGGGCTTCTCGCAGCGTGACGCGATCCTCCACCCCCACCAGCGACAGGGCCTCCGCCGCGGCCAGGCTCTCGGCCGGGCCGACCCGTGCCCCGGCCCGGCGCAGCAGCCGGGCGAAGCCGATCAGGTTGCCGGCAAAGGCACCGCCGTCCCAGGGCGCCGGCAGGCGTCCCAGGCCGGGCGGCGGGGCGGCCTCAGGCGGCAGCATCCCGCCGCGCCTCGGCCACCAGCCGGGCGGCTTCCTCGCCGCGCAGCTTGGCGATGTCGTCCTGGTACTTCAGCAGCACGCCCAGCGTCTCGTCCACCGCGGCGGGTTCCAGTTCCGTGGCGTCCAGCGCGGCCAGGGCGCGGGCCCAGTCGATGGTCTCGGCCACGCCCGGCAGCTTGAACCAGTCGCCGCCCGCCCGCAGCCGCTGCACGAAGGCCACCACCTCGGCGCTCAGCCGTTCGCTGACCCCCGGGGCGCGCAGCTTCAGGATCGCCCGTTCCCGCGCGGCGTCGGGGTAGTCCACCCAGTGGTACAGGCAGCGCCGGCGAATGGCGTCGTGCACCTCGCGCGTGCGGTTGGAGGTGATGACGACCACCGGCGGCGTCTTGGCGCGGATGGTGCCCAGTTCCGGCACGGTGATCTGGTTGTCCGCCAGCACTTCCAGCAGGAAGGCCTCGAAGGGCTCGTCGGCGCGGTCCAGCTCGTCGATCAGCAGCACCGCCGGCGGGCCGTCCAGCGCCGCCAGCAGCGGCCGTTCCAGCAGGAAGCGGCGGTCGTACAAGCCGCTTTCCAGCGCCTGCCGGTCGCCGGCCGAGCCGGAGGCTTCCGCCAGCCGGATCTCCATCAGCTGCTTGGCGTGGTCCCACTCGTAGGCGGCGGCGCTGAGGTCCAGCCCGTCATAGCATTGCAGCCGCACCAGCCGGCGCGGCAGCTCCGCCGCCAGGACCTTGGCGATCTCCGTCTTGCCCGTGCCCGGCTCGCCTTCCAGGAACAGGGGGCGGTTCATCCGCAGTGCCAGATGCACGGCGGTGGCCAGGGCCCGGTCGGCGACGTAGCCGCCCGCGGCCAGCAGGTGCTGGGTGGCGGAAACGTCGGCCGGCAGGTTCGCGGCGGGAGCCTCGAGCACGGGCGCGCCGTTCAGGTGATCACGAAGAGCAGCAGCAGCACCACGATCATCGCTGCCGAGCCGATCCAGAACACGATGGGCAGCCCCATCGGATCGCGCGGGATCATCGCGAACAGTGAGGAGAGCGAGCGCCCGGCCTCGTTCACCGCCACCACCGGCGGCGGGCCTTCGGGCGAGGCGGCGGCGCTGTCGGTGACCTGGGGCGCGGCATTGCCGCTGCCCGAGGGCGCGGCAATGCCGCTGCCCTGGGGCGGGCTGACCACGGTGGTGCGGCCCGTGCCGGTGACGGCGCCGGCCGGGGCAGCGGCGGCAGCGGCGGCGGCCGCCGCGACGGCCGGGGCGGAAAGCTGGCTGGCGAAGCGGTCGAAGAACTGGTCGGCCATCTGCTTGGCCGTGCTGTCGATCAGCCGGGCGCCGAGCTGCGCCATCTTGCCGCCGACCTGCGCCTTGACGTTGTAGCGCAGCAGGGTGGTGTTCTCGGTGGCCTCTTCCAGCAGCACGTCCGCGCCGCCCTTGGCGAAGCCCATGGCACCGCCATTGCCCTCACCGGTGATGGTGTAGGACTGCGGCGGGTTGATGTTGCTCAGCGTGACCTTGCCGCCGAACTTCGCCGCCATCGGGCCGATGCGCATGGCGACGCGGGCCTGGAACTGGTCCTCCGCCGTGCGCTCCACCGACTCGCAGCCTGGAATGGCGGCCTTGAGCGCCTCGGGGTCGTTCAGCGCGTCCCACACCTTCTGTCGCGGCGCCTGGATTCGCCGTTCGCCCGTCATTTCCATGCAGCATGTCCTCAAAGCGTCGTCCGCGCGGCGCAACCTAGGGGGTGCGTTCCGGGTCGGAAAGGGCAGGGGGGCCGGCTTGGCGCCTTCTCCCACCATGGTGTAGGGGCAGGACGGGTGGAAGAAGGCCCCCTGGCGCATGATGTTCGGCTCCTGCCCGCCGCGCTCCGGGCATCCACCCCACCCTCCGCGGCTCCGGGCCGCCGCGCCTCCGGCCACAGGCTTCCCGGCCCGGCCGGAGCCGGCCGCCCCGCGCTGCCGCCACCGCTTCGGGAATGACCCCCGCCATGCCCTACGTCATCGCTGACGACCTGCCGGACGCCCCCGCCGGCACCCGCTTCCGCGCCCTGCTGGACCGGCCGGGCATCCTGCGCCTGCCCGGCGCCCATACCGGCATGGCCGCCCTGCTCGCCAAGCGGGCCGGGTTCGAGGCGCTGTACATGTCCGGCGCCGCCATGTCGGCCAATATGGGCCTGCCTGACCTGGGCATGATCACGGTGGACGACGTGGCCTGGCACATCCGCCAGGTGGCCCGCGCCGCCGGCTTGCCGGCCCTGGTGGACGGCGACACCGGCTACGGCGAGGCGCTGAACGTCATGCACATGGTGCGCGCCTTCGAGGAGGCGGGTGCCGGGGCGGTGCACCTGGAAGACCAGCTGCTGCCCAAGAAGTGCGGCCACCTGAACGACAAGAAGCTGGCCGATGCCCGCGACATGGCGGCCAAGGTCGCCGCCGCCCGCCGGGCGCGCCGCAACCTGGTGGTGATCGCCCGCACCGACGCCGCGGCCAGCGAAGGCCTGGACGGCGCCGTGGCCCGCGCGAAGCTGTACCTGGAAGCCGGCGCCGACGCGATCTTCCCCGAGGCCCTGACCACGGCGGAGATGTTCCGCGAATTCGCCGCCCGCATGCCGGGGGTGAAGCTGCTGGCCAACATGACGGAATTCGGCCGCACGCCCTTCTTCACGGATGCCGAGTTCGAGGCCATGGGCTACGCCATGGTGATCTGGCCCGTCAGCCACCTGCGCGTCGCCAACAAGGCGATGGAGGAGCTCTACGCCGCCATCAACCGCGACGGCGGCACCATGGGCATGCTGGACCGGATGCAGACCCGGGCCGAGCTCTACGACACCATCGGCTACGCCGAGTACGAAGCGCTGGACGCCACGCTGGTCCGCACCGTCATTCCCACCGGCATGCCGCCCCACGAAGCGAAGGACTGACACACCATGCTGCGACGCGCCCTGCTCGGGCTCCTGCTCACGCTTCCCGTCGCCGCGGCCGCGCAGAACGGCCCCCAGGCCCGCCTGCCCACGGAACCGCTGACCATCGTCACCCGCGACGGCAAGCGCCACGATTTCCAGGTGGAAATGGCGCTGAGCCCGGACCAGCAGACCGTCGGCCTGATGTACCGCCAGCAGGTCCGCCCCAACGAGGGCATGCTGTTCGACTGGGGCGCCCCGCGCGAAAGCACGATGTGGATGCGCAACACCGTGGCCTCGCTGGACATGGTGTTCATCAACGAGGACGGCACGATCCGCCGCATCGCCGAGCGCACCGTGCCCCTCAGCCTGGCCACCATCCCCAGCCAGGGCCCGGTGCGCGCCACGCTGGAACTGGCCGCCGGCACGGCCGAGCGGCTGGGCCTGCGCCCCGGCGACAAGGTGGAGCAGCGCATCTTCGGCACCGGGCGCTGAGGCAGGGGGCGGGGCGTCGCTCCTCGGCCCCGCAACCCGAGGGGCGCGGGACGTCCGCTGCCCGGCCGGAAGCCGTTGCGGACCCGCCGCTGACCGTCGCGCGGTGGCAGAAAACGCCGGAAGTGGCAGAAAACGCGAAATCTGCCACATGCGGCGCCGGGCTTGACCGCCAGCCCCTTGAAGTTGTAGGATTATTTTCCGAAAGGGAGCCCGATCGGACGGGCCGCGGTAAGGAAGTAAGATAGTAAGGAAGTAAGGCGAACCGCCTTCCCGACGGTGGGGCGCGATGGTCCCCGGAAAAAGCCAGCCCATCGCGGCGACGCTCCCGGATCCCGGCCGGGAAGCACCGGGCCAGCCCTTCGCGCCGGTCGTCCGTTCAGCCCAGGGGCAGCACCAGGGTTTCGCCGAAACCCGGCACGCGAAAGGCTTCTGGCGGCAGACCGGCCGCCTCGCGCGCGGCCGTCAGGGCGCGGGGCGGCTCGTCGATCGCCTCCTGGGTCAGCTTGAAGGTGCCGAAATGCATGGCCACCGCCCTGTCCACCCGCAGGTCGGCCCGGGCGCGCACGGCTTCCTCCGGGTTCATGTGCACCACCTCCATGAACCAGCGCGGCTCATAGGCGCCGATCGGGATCAGCCCCACGGCAAAGGGGCCGAGCTCCCGCCCGATCTCCGCCAGGTGCGACCCATAGGCGGTGTCGCCGGCAAACAGCACGGACCGTCCCTCGCCGGTGCGGATGGCGAAGCCGCCCCACAGGGTGCGGCAGCGGTCCAGCACGCCGCGGGCCGCGAAGTGCCGCGCCGGCAGGAAGGTGGCGACGGCGCCGTTGGGCAGGGCGGCCTCGTCCCACCAGTCCAGCTCCTCCGCCCCGCCGATGCCCTGGCGGGCCAGGAAGGCGCCGACGCCCAGCCCGGTCAGGATGCGCGGCGCGCGGAGGGCGCGCAGGCTGGGCAGGTCCAGGTGGTCGTAGTGGTTGTGGCTCAGCAGCACCGCGTCGATCGGCGGCAGCGCCGCCATCGCCAGGGCCGGCGCCCGCACCCGCCGCGGCCCGGCAAAGGAGAAGGGGGAGCAGCGCTCGCTCCAGATCGGGTCCGTCAGCAGGGTCGGCCCGCCGTGGAAGCGCAGCAGAAAGGTGTCGTGGCCGATCAGCGTCACCGCGAGGTGCCCGGGTGGCGGCTCCTCCGGCGGCGGCTGCGGTGGGTCCACCACGCGCGGCGGCCAGGCTTCCCCCTGGCCCGCCCGCATCAGCTTCCACACCGCGGCCAGGGGCTGGCCCGCCGCCTCACCGCCGGGGTTGAGGAAGCGGCCGTCGCGCCGTGGCGCGCCAGCCAAGTCGCGCCGTGGCGCGCCAGCCAAGTCGCGACGCGGCGCGCCGGTGCGGCTCATGCCGGGACGCGCAGGCCCAGCCGCCCGGCGAGGTCGGTGACGAACTGCCAGGCCACCCGCCCGGAGCGGCTGCCGCGCGTTACCGTCCATTCCTTGGCCGCCGCATGCAGCTCCTCCCGGGGCAGGTCGATGCCCAGCGCCTCGGCATAGCCCTCCACCATGGCGAGGTAGGTGGGCTGGTCGCAATTGTGGAAGCCGATCCACAGGCCGAAGCGGTCGCTCAGCGACACCTTCTCCTCCACCGCCTCGCCGGGGTTGATGGCGGAGGAACGCTCGTTCTCGATCATGTCGCGCGGCATCAGGTGCCGGCGGTTGGAGGTGGCGTAGAACAGCACGTTGCCCGGCCGCCCCTCGATGCCGCCGTCGAGGACGGATTTCAGCGCCTTGTAGTCGGCATCCTCGCGCTCGAAGCTGAGGTCGTCGCAGAACACCAGGCAGCGCCGCTCCTCGCCGCGCAGGATCGCCAGCAGGTCGGGAAGAGTGCGGATATCCTCGCGGTGGATCTCGATCAGCGCCAAGCTGCCGGGCGCCTCGGCATTGGCCGCCGCATGCGCCGCCTTGACCAGCGAGGACTTGCCCATGCCCCGCGCGCCCCAGAGCATAGCGTTGTTGGCCGGCAACCCGCGGCTGAAGCGCAGCGTGTTCTCCAGCAACAGGTCCTTCTGCCGGTCCACGCCGCGCAGCAGGCCGATCGCCACCGCCGAGACCCGCGGCACGGGGGCCAGCCGGGCCGGCGCCTCGCCGGACGCGGGGTGCCAGGTGAAGGCATCGGCGCCTTCCAGGTCGGGCGGCGGCGGTGCGGAGGGCGACAGGCGCTCCAGCGCCTCGGCGATGCGGAGCAGGGCAGGCAGCAGGACGGCATCCATGGCGGGCAGGCGCGAGCGCTCCGGATCGGGGGGAAACACCGGCCCGGGTTGACGGGCGGGGGGCGGAAGCTAGGTTCCGGCCCCATCATCCGCAAGCCGGGAAGGCGCCAGCCCCATGTTCATCAGCCCTGCCTACGCGCAGGACGCCTCCGCCGCAGGGGCCGCGTCCCTGGTCATGCAAGTGGCGCCGCTGCTGCTGATCTTCGTCGTGTTCTACTTCCTGTTGATCCGCCCGCAGCAGAAGCGCGCGCGCGAGCACCGCGACATGCTCGGCACGCTCAAGCGCAACGACAAGATCATCACCGCCGGCGGCATCGTCGGCAACATCACCCGGGTCAAGGACGGTTCGGACGAGATCGAGGTGGAGATCGCGCCCAACGTGCGCGTGATCGTGGTGCGCGGCACCATCAGCAGCGTGGTGCGGCCGCTGGCCGCCAACGACGCGGCGCCGGCCAAGGGCTGAGCCGCGCATCCCGCCGCGCGGTGCACCGAGGCGTGCCGAGCGGCGCGCCGAACTGTGCCGCGTGGCGCGTCGAAAGATGCCGCGCGGCGCGTCGAAAGGTGCCGCGCGGCGGGACGGACCCGTCGCACGGCATCGCGGGGGCGAAACGCCGCCCCCGCCGTGACGATCAGGCCGACTGGCCGGACTTCATGCCGCCCTGCTGCATCAGCCCGGCGACGTATTCCCAGTTCACCAGCTTATCCAGGAAGTTCTGCAGGTAGTCCGGGCGACGGTTGCGGAAGTCGACGTAGTAGGAGTGTTCCCACACGTCCACGCCCAGCAGCGGCGTGCCTTCACCCGTCGAGATCGGGTTGGCGCCGTTGGGCGTCTTGGTGATCTTCAGCTTGCCGGCGCTGTCCTGGATCAGCCAGGCCCAGCCGGAGCCGAACTGCGTCACGCCGGCCTGCTTGAAGTCTTCCTTGAACTTCGCGAGGCCGCCGAGGTCGCTGTCGATCTTCTGCGCCAGCGCGGTCGGGATCTTGTCGTCGCCGCCGGAGGGCGACATCACCTGCCAGAACAGGATGTGGTTCCAGTGCTGCCCGGCCTGGTTCAGCACGGGCTGCATGTCGGCGCCGCCCTGGCCCGCGGCCTGCACGATCTCTTCCAGGCTCTTGCCCTGCATGCCCTTGCTCTCGACCATGCCGTTCAGGGCCGTGACATAGGCCTGGTGGTGCTTGTCGTGGTGCAGTTCCAGCGTTTCCTGGCACATGCCGCGCGAGGCGAGGGCGCCGGCATCGTAGGGCAGCGGCGGCAGGCTGAAGGCCATGGGGGTCTCTCCCGTGTGTTGGAAACCGGCCGGAAGGTGGGCGGGTGCCGGAAGGGCGTCAACCTGGGGCGGCCATCCGGCGGCGGCCGCGCCGTTCACAGCCGGGCGGGCAAGCGCTTGCGGGATGCGGCGCGCTTCGCCACATCCCACCCGATGCCTGACATGCCGGCGATCGGCGCTCTCGCCCGGGATGCCGACCCGGATCGTTTCCTCTGCGCCCTGTTCGCCCCACCCGGGAAGCGCGAGGCGATCTTCGCCCTGATCGCCTTCGACCGCGAACTGGCGCGGGCGGGCGAGGTCACCTCGCAGCCCACCCTGGCGCTGATCCGGCTGCAATGGTGGCGCGAGGTGGTGGAGGCGGCCGCCGAAGGCAAGCCGCCCCGCCGGCACGAGGTGGCGGAGCCGCTGCACCGCGCCATCGCTGCCGGCGAGCTGGACGCCACCGAGCTCGCCGCCCTGATCGACGCGCGGGAAGCGGAAACGGAACTGCCCTTCCCGGCGCGCGGCGCCTTCGAGGCCTATCTCAGCGGCACCGGGGGCGGCTTCCTGGTGACGATGGGCCGCTGCCTCGGCGCCCCGTCCGGCCTGCTTCCCAGCCTGTTGCTGGCCGGGGAACTCTTCGCGCTGGCACGGGTGCTGCGCCACCTGCCGGCCTGGGCCGTCGCGGGCCGTTGTCCTTTGCCGGAGGATCTGCTGGCCGTGGCCGGCGCCAGCGCCGATGCCTTCGACCCCAACGGCGCGGCGGTGCAGGCCCTCTCAGCGCAGCTGGCCGCCGCGGCCTTGCCGCAGTTGGCGCAGTGCCGCGCCACCCTGGCCAACCTGCCGCGGGCTGCCGTGTCCGCGGCCCTGCCGGCCGTGCTGGCCCGGCGCGACCTGCGGCGGCTGGCGGCCGGGCGCGGCACGGTGGCGCCAGGGACGGGGCGCGGCCTGGGCGACCGCTTGGCCGTGACCCTGGCGGGGTTGCGCGGGCGGGTGTGAGGCGGGGCGGCGGAACTCACCCGAACGGGTGATGGTCGGCGCGGGCGGCGATGGGTTAGGAGCGACGCCGCCCAGCCCTCGCCGGGCTGCTTTCCGGCGGAGCGGATGCGCCGGCGACCAGGAACCCCGCGCCGTGAGCCTGACCCAGACACTGCCCCCACCGCCGAAATTCGCGCCGGTGAACACCTTCGCCAACGAGGACGAGTTCTCCAAACCCCACAAGCGCGCGAAGAACGAGATGTTCGCCCGTGGCTGGGGCGTGTGGACCAAGGCCTTTCGGGGTGGCATCGCCTCGCCTCGGGAAACCAAGCTGAGCAACGAGCAGGTGCTGTACCGGATCGGGCACAGCACGAGCCCCCTGGTGAAGAACCTGACCTCGGGCTGGTGGATGACCGCCGGCACCTTCCTGGGCCTGGGCGTGCTGGCCGGCCGGCTGGAGGACTATCCCGCCCGCCCCGGTGAGGACATGTCGAAGCGGGAAACCGTGATGCAGCACATGATGCGCATCAAGCTGGCGGTCAGCCCGGATTTCGGGGTGTTCGACACGGTGTTCAGCATCCGGCTGGAGCAGCCGCTGAAGGCCTTCTCCGGCCGTGGCTTTCCGGCAGCGGAACCGGGCGACGACGCGGAGCGCATGGCCAAGAGCAGGCCGATGGCCTGGTTCGGCGCGCATGAGGTCGCGCAGCTCTACATTCCGGGTTTCTGGAACTTCGACGACAACGTCATCACCTCCGTGGCGACGGAGTCGATCGGCTTCCTGGGCAGCGTGCCCGTCAGCGCCTGGAACAATATCGGCCTCAACACCCGCGGGGCCGTGCCTTACCCCTGGGTGTGAGAAACGGCGGCGATGCCCGTTGACGGAGGCGCGTCGCCGGATCGCCCGGGCAAGGTTTCGCCCTGCCTCGTGCTTCCTGCCTGCCGCGGTGCGCGTCAGGCCCGCTTGCGGCGCTTCGGCTTTTCCGCCGCCGCAGGCGGAGCCGCCCCTGCCGCCAGCAGCGGCCGGAGGAAATGCCCGGTGTGGCTCTCGGGCGTCGCGGCCACGGTTTCCGGCGTGCCCTCCGCCACGATGCGGCCGCCGCCCTCGCCACCCTCGGGGCCGAGGTCGAGCAGCCAGTCGGCGGTCTTGATGACCTCCAGGTTGTGCTCGATCACCACCACCGTGTTGCCGGTCTTCACCAGCGCCTGCAGCAGTTCCAGCAGCTTGCGCACATCCTCGAAGTGCAGGCCGGTGGTGGGCTCGTCCAGGATGTAGAGGGTGCGGCCGGTGGCACGGCGGGCGAGCTCCTTGGCCAGCTTGATGCGCTGTGCCTCGCCGCCCGACAGCGTGGTCGCCTGCTGGCCGAGGTGGATGTAGCCCAGCCCCACCTCGCGCAGCACCGTCAGCTTCTCGCGAATGGTGGGCACGGCGGAGAAGAACTCGCAGCCTTCGTCCACCGTCATGTCCAGCACGTCGGCGATGGACTTGTTGCGGAAGCGGACCTCCAGCGTCTCTCGGTTGTAGCGCTTGCCCTTGCAGGTGTCGCAGGTGACGTAGACGTCGGGCAGGAAGTGCATCTCGATCTTGATGAGCCCGTCGCCCTGGCAGGCCTCGCAGCGGCCGCCCTTCACGTTGAAGGAGAAGCGCCCGGCCTTGTAGCCGCGCGCCCGGCTTTCCGGCAGCTCGGAGAACCAGTCGCGGATCGGCGCGAAGAGGCCGGTATAGGTCGCGGGGTTGGAGCGCGGCGTGCGGCCGATCGGCGACTGGTCGATGTCGATGATCTTGTCGAGCTGCTCCAGCCCTTCCAGCCGGTCGTGCGGGGCAGGGACCGTGCCGGCGCCCATCAGCCGGCGGGCGGCGGCCTTGTACAGCGTCTCGATCACCAGGGTGGACTTGCCGCCCCCCGAGACGCCGGTGACGCAGGTGAAGGTGCCCAGTGGGATGGAGGCGGACACGTTCTTCAGGTTGTTGCCGCGCGCGCCGACGATGCGCAGCATGCGCGACGTGTCGGCCGGGCGGCGCTCGGCCGGGACCTCGATGCGACGGCGGCCGGACAGGTAGGCGCCGGTGATGCTGTCGGGGTGGGCCGCCACTTCGTCCGGCGTGCCCTGGGCGATCACCTGGCCGCCATGCTTGCCGGCGGCGGGGCCGATGTCCACGAGGTGGTCGGCGGCGCGGATCGCGTCCTCGTCGTGCTCCACGACGAGCACGGTGTTGCCGAGGTCGCGCAGCCGCCGGAGCGTACCGAGCAGCCGCTCGTTGTCGCGCTGGTGCAGGCCGATGGAGGGCTCGTCCAGCACGTAGAGCACGCCGGTCAGCCCGGAGCCGATCTGCGAGGCCAGCCGGATGCGCTGGGATTCCCCGCCCGACAGCGTGGCGGAGGAACGCGACAGGCTCAGGTAGTCCAGCCCGACATCCACCAGGAAGCGCAGCCGCTCGTTGATCTCGCGCAGGATGCGGCCGGCGATCTCCTGCCGCTGCGTGGTCAGGGTGCCGTGGACGTTCTGGAACCATTCCATCGCGCCACGGATGCTCAGCGCCGAGGCCTGGGCGATGTGCATCCCCGCCACCTTCACCGCCAGTGCCTCGGGCTTCAGCCGGGCGCCCTGGCAGGTCCGGCAGGGCCGGTCGGATTGGTAGCGCTGCAGGTCCTCGCGCACCCAGGGATTGTCGCTGCTGCGCAGGCGCTTCTCGAGATTGGGGAGCACGCCTTCGAAGGGCTTCTTCACCTCGTAGGCGCGCAGCCCGTCCTTGTAGCGCAGCGTCACCACCTCGGTGCCGGTGCCGTGCAGGATGCCCTCGCGCACCTTGGGCGGCAGCTCCGCCCAGGAGGTGGTCAGCCGGACCTTGTAGTGCCGCGCCAGGCTTTCCAGCGTCTGGTCGTAGTATTCCGAGGACGCGCCACCGGCCCAGGGCGCCACCGCCCCGTCGGCCAGGGAGCGCTGGTCGTCCGGCACCACCATGGCGGGGTCGAAGAAGGTTTCGGTGCCCAGCCCGTCGCAGACCGGGCAGGCGCCCTGGGGCGAGTTGAAGGAGAACAGCCGCGGCTCGATCTCCTCGATGGTGAAGCCGCTCTCCGGGCAGGCGAAGCGGCTGCTGAACACGGTGCGCTCGCCGCTGTCGGCGTCGTCGGCGTAGGCCACGCCGTCGCTGAGCGCGAGGGCCGTCTCGAAGCTGTCCGCCAGCCGGCTTTCCAGCCCGGGGGCGACCACCACGCGGTCCACCACCGCCTCGATGTCGTGCTTCTTCTTCTTGTCCAGCGCCGGCGCGTCTTCCAGCCGGTACAGGGTGCCGTTGATCTTGGCGCGCTCGAAGCCGCGGCGCTGGAGTTCGGCCAGCTCCTTCTTCCACTCGCCCTTCTTGCCGCGCGCCACGGGGGCGAGGATCAGCAGGCGCTTGCCTTCCGGCATGCCCAGCACGCGGTCCACCATCTGCGACACGGTCTGCGCCACGATGGGCAGGCCGGTGGTCGGCGAATAAGGCACGCCGACGCGGGCCCAGAGCAGGCGCATGTAGTCCCAGATCTCCGTCACCGTGCCGACGGTGGAGCGGGGATTGTGGGAGGTGGTCTTCTGCTCGATGGAGATGGCGGGCGAAAGGCCCTCGATGCTGTCCACCTCCGGCTTGCCCATCAGCTGCAGGAACTGCCGGGCATAGGCGCTCAGGCTCTCGACGTAGCGGCGCTGGCCCTCGGCGTAGATGGTGTCGAAGGCCAGGCTGGACTTGCCGGAGCCGGACAGGCCGGTGATGACCGTCAGCGTGTCCTTGGGCAGGTCGAGGTCGATGCCCTTGAGGTTGTGCTGCCGCGCCCCGCGGACCCGGATGAATCCCCCCGAGGACCCCGCCTGGTGCGGGCGCGGGGTGGCATCGCGCGGCTTGGGCGAGGCCGAGGCGACGGGGTCGGGCAGGGCAGGCGGCAGGCTGTCGGGCAAGGCTTGTTCCTCGGCTGAACCCCGGGTGTTCGCATTGTGTTCGCGGGCTTGTCGCACCATATAGGCAGGGCTGGAAGGGGCTTTCACCGCCGCCTCCGGCCTTCATGCCCCAGGGGTGGCTAGCGCCTTCCGCTGGGGGTAGGTTTCACCGCCCTGCCGGTCTCGCCGCGCGGGTGGTTTCGATTCGGTCGGCTGCCGCTCGGCGGTCGGGCCGAGGCAGCGGAGAGGGTCTGACGCCATGGCCGGCAGCGTGAACAAGGTGATCCTGATCGGGAACCTGGGGAAGGACCCGGAGGTCCGCAACTTCCAGAATGGCGGCAAGGTGGTGAACCTGCGGCTGGCCACCACGGACACCTACAAGGACCGCGAGGGCAACCGCCAGGAAAAGACCGAGTGGCACTCGGTGGCGATCTTCAACGAGCGCCTCGGCGAGATCGCTGAGAAGTACCTCCGCAAGGGGTCCAGCGTCTACATCGAGGGCAAGCTGGAAACCCGCAAGTGGCAGGACAAGGACGGCGCCGACAAGTATTCCACCGAGATCGTGCTGCGGCAGTTCGGCGGTGAGCTGACGCTGCTGGGCGGCCGTGGCGACCGTGCCGAGGGCGGCGAGGGGGCCGGCGGCTTCTCCGGTGGCGGCGGCGGCGAGCGCGGCGGCTTCTCCGGCGGCGGTGGCGACCGCGGCGGGCGCGGCGGCGGCGGTTTCGGCGGCGGCAACCGCGGTGGTTCTTCGGGCGGTGCCTCGCGGCCGCAGAGCGGTGGCTGGGATGCGCCCAAGGGTGACCTCGACGACGACATCCCGTTCTGAGCGCGGGCCGGTTCTTTTAGGATGCAGATGTGAGTGACACCGAGGACGGCGCCGGCGGCGCTGAGGGGCCGGAGCTGACGGGGACCCCCGTCGCTCTCGAGGAGGAGATGCGCCGCTCCTACCTCGACTACGCGATGAGCGTGATCGTGTCGCGCGCCCTGCCGGATGCGCGCGACGGGCTCAAGCCCGTGCACCGGCGCATCCTGTATGCCATGCACGAGGCCGGCTACACGCCGGACAAGCCGCACCGCAAGTCGGCCCGCGTGGTGGGCGACGTGATGGGCGTGTACCACCCGCACGGCGACGCCGCGATCTACGACGCCATGGTCCGCATGGCGCAGCCCTTCTCCATGCGCGTGCCGCTGATCGACGGGCAGGGTAACTTCGGCTCGGTGGACGGCGATCCGCCGGCGGCGATGCGCTACACCGAGGCGCGGCTGGCCAAGTCCGCCGCCGCCCTGCTGGCCGGCATCGACGAGGACACGGTCGACTTCCAGCCCAACTACGACGAGAGCGCGTCGGAACCACGCGTGCTGCCGGCGGCCTTCCCGAACCTGCTGGTGAACGGCGCCAACGGCATCGCCGTGGGCATGGCCACCAACATCCCGCCGCACAACCCGGCCGAGGTGATCGACGCGACGCTGAAGCTGATCGCAGAGCCGGACACCTCCCTCGAAGAGCTGATGAAGATCATCCCCGGGCCGGATTTCCCGACCGGCGGGCTGATCCTGGGGCGTGCCGGCATCCGCTCGGCCTTCGAGACCGGGCGTGGTTCCGTGCCGCTGCGCGCGCGTGCCGCGATCGAGGAGATGCGCGGCGGCCGTTCGGCCATCGTGGTCACGGAAATCCCGTATCAGGTCAACAAGTCCACGCTGATCGAGCGCATGGCCGAGTTGGTGCGCGCCAAGCAGGTGGAGGGCATCTCCGACCTGCGCGACGAGAGCGACCGCTCCGGCATGCGCATCGTGATCGAGCTGAAGCGCGAAGCGACGCCGGAGGTGGTGCTGAACCAGCTCTACCGCTTCACCGCGCTGCAAACCTCCTTCGCCGTGAACATGCTGGCGCTGGACAATGGCCGGCCGCGGCAGATGGGGCTGAAGGACGCGCTCTTCGCCTTCATCACCTTCCGCGAGGACGTAATCCTGCGCCGTTCGCGCTTCCGCCTGAACAAGGCGCGCGAGCGGGGGCACCTGCTGATCGGCCTGGCCATCGCGGTGGCGAACATCGACGAGGTGATCCGCGTCATCCGTCAGAGCCCCGACGCCAATGCGGCGCGCGAGGCGCTGATGACGCGCGACTGGCCGGCGGGCGACGTGGCCTCGTTGCTGGCGCTGGTGGATGATGCCGGCAACATCGTGCACGACGACACGGTGCGGCTGACGGAAACCCAGGCCCGCGGCATCCTGGAACTGCGCCTGCAGCGCCTGACCGGGCTGGAGCGCGACAAGATCGTCGCCGAGCTGGACGAGGTCGGCGGCCGCATCCGCGAGCTGCTGGAGATCATGGCCAGCCGCCCGCGCCGCCTGGAGCTGATGGCGCAGGAGCTGGCCGAGATCCGGGCGCAGCTCGCTTCCTCCCGCATGACGGAGATCGTGGACGGCGTCACCGACCAGGACGACGAGAGCCTGATCGAGCCTGGGCTGATGGTGGTGACGCTGACGCGCGACGGCTACGTCAAGCGCACCACGCTGGAAAGTTTCCGGGCGCAGAACCGCGGCGGCCGCGGCCGTTCGGCGGCGGGGACGCGCGAGGACGACGTGGTGGTGCGCTCCTTCAACGCGCACACCCACCAGTGGGTGCTGTTCTTCACCTCCCGCGGCATCGCCTTCCGCGAGAAGGTGTGGAAGCTGCCCCTGGCCGGTCCCACCGCGCGGGGCCGCTCCCTGCGCCAGCTGCTGCAGCTGCAGCAGGACGAGCAGGTCACGGCCGTGCTGCCGCTGCCGCAGGACGAGGGGATGTGGGAGAACCTGCACCTCGTCTTCGCCACGGCGCAGGGCAACGTGCGGCGCAACCGGCTGTCTGACTTCCGCAACGTCCGCGCCACCGGCCTGATCGCCATGAAGCTGGACGAGGGCGACAGCCTGATCGGCGTGCAGACCTGCCGCGAGGGCGACGACGTGGCGCTGGCCACCCGCAACGGCCGCTGCATCCGCTTCGTGGCGGAAAGCGACACGCTGCGGGTCTTCTCCGGCCGCGACAGCACCGGCGTGCGCGGCGTCAAGCTGGGGCAGGGGGACAGCGTGATCGCGCTCTCCGTGCTGCGGCACGTCGAGGCCACCAATGCCGAGCGCGTGGCCTACCTCAAGGCCGCCATCGCCAAGCGCCGCAACAGCGCCGAGGAAGCGGAGGCCGTCGCGGAGGAGGTGGTCGGGCTGGGCGACCCCGCGGCCGAGGAGGTGGCGGAGGAAGCCGAGGACCTGACCCTCTCGGAAGAGCGCTTCGCCGAGCTGGAAGCTGCCGAGGAGCTGATCCTGGTGGTCACCGATGCGGGCTTCGGCAAGCGGTCCTCGGCCTACGAGTACCGCGTGTCCGGCCGCGGCGGCATCGGCATCACCAACATCGACCTGTCGGCGCGCGAAGGCCGCGGCAAGTCGGCGGCGCCCCGCGTGGTGGCGACTTTCCCGGTGAAGACCGGGGATGACGTGATGCTGATCACCGATGACGGGCGGCTGATCCGCACGCCGGTGGACCAGGTCCGCATCACCGGCCGCACCTCCAAGGGCGTGACCATGCTGCGCCTGGACAAGCGGGAGCACGTCATCTCCTGCTTCCCCGTGGTGGACTCCTCCGGCAGCGACGACGTCGCCGAAGCTTCGCCCGATGCGGTGGAGCCGCTGGACGGCGGGGCCGATGGGGACGCCGATGCCTGAGCGGGTCGGCCTGTATCCCGGGACCTTCGACCCGATCCACAACGGCCACCTGGACGTCATCCACCGCGCCGCGCGGCTGATGGACCGGCTGGTGGTGGGCGTGGCCATGAGCGCCGGCAAGGGCCCGCTCTTCTCCCTGGAAGAGCGGGTGGACCTCGTGCGCGAGGAAGTTCGCCCGATCGCGGAGCGGACGGGCACCACCATCGAGGTCGAGCCCTTCGAAACGCTGCTGGTGAGCTTCGCGCGGCAGGTCGGCGCCGCGGTGATCGTGCGCGGCCTGCGGGCGGTGTCGGATTTCGACTATGAATTGCAGATGGCGGGCATGAACCACCGTCTGGACGCCGAGGTCGAGACGGTGTTCCTGATGGCCAGCGAACGCAACCAGTTCATCAATTCGCGGTTCGTGAAGGAGATCGCGCGGCTCGGGGGCGAGGTGTCGTCCTTCGTGCCCGCGCTCACGCTCGAGCGCACGCTGGCACGCGTTCGCGGCCACACGGGAGAGCACGTATGATGCGGCGACGCACGCTGCTGTTCACTGCCACCATCGCCGGAGGAGCGCTGATGAGCGAAACCAATGACGCGGCCGCGCAGGGCACGCCCCCTGCCGCGGACCGCGAGAACACGCTTCTGCTGGACCTCAAGGACGGCCGGGTGACCATCCAGCTGCTGCCCGAGCTGGCACCGCAGCACGTGGAGCGCATCAAGGCGCTGGTGCGCCAGGGCTTCTACGACAACACGCCCTTCCACCGCGTGATCGAGGGCTTCATGGCCCAGGGCGGCGACCCGACCGGCACCGGCACCGGCGGCAGCCCGCTGCCCGACCTTCCCGCTGAGTTCAGCCCGCCCAACCGGGCGCGCTTCATTCGAGGCACGGTGGGTGCGGCCCGTACGCAGAACCCGAACAGCGCCAACAGTCAGTTCTTCATCATGTTCGCCCCGGCGCCGAGCCTGGACGGGCAGTACACGATCTGGGGCCGGGTGATCTCCGGCATGGACATCGTGGACAAGATCAAGCGCGGCGCCGGGTCGAGCGGTTCGGTGCGCGAGCCCGACCGCATCACCCGCGCCCGCATCGCGGCGGACGTGCCCCAGGGGCAGTGATGCCGGCCGCGGCGGGGGTTTCGGTGCTTGACACCGGCCCCCCGCTGCTGCTTCCGACTAGTTGAGACGTGCCCGTAGCTCAGTCGGTAGAGCACGAGACTTTTAATCTTGGGGTCCTCGGTTCGAGCCCGAGCGGGCACACCAAGCACGCGAAGCCCCGGGGTGCACACCTCGGGGCTTCGCCGTTTCAGCTCCCTGGAGCGCCCCGCGCTCCGGCATCCCATCCTGGCCGAGGGTGCGGCTCCAGTTGGCGAACTGGCCACGTGGGGCAGGTAGCGGCCCTCAACCCCTCCGGCCAGCCACCGCCTGCGCCAGCCGCGCGGCTTGGCGCCCGGGGTCGGGCACCGGTGTCGCAGCCAGCAGGCGCCGCGTGTAGTCGTGCCGGGGATCCTCCAGCACCGCGTCGGCGGTACCCTGTTCCACCACCCGGCCGCCCTGCATCACCATCACCCGATCCGCCAGCGCCCGCACCACGCCGAGGTCGTGGGTGATAAACAGGTAGGCCAACTGCCGCTGCTGCCGCAGCGCGTGCATCAGCCCCAGCAGCTGCGCCCGCACCGACACGTCCAGGGCGGAGACCGGCTCATCGGCGATGATCACGGCCGGGTCGGAGGCCAGGGCGCGGGCGATCCCCACACGTTGCCGCTGGCCGCCGGACAGTTCATGCGGCAGGCGGTCGCGGAACCGCGCCGGCGACAGGCCGACCAGGTCCAGCAGCCCGTCGGCACGCCGGCGGGCTTCCTCGCCCCAGACATCCAGGTTGTGCTGCAACGGCAGGGCCACGCTCTGCCCCACCGTGCGGCGCGGGTTCAGGGACGCGCCGGTGTCCTGAAACACCACCTGCACCTCGCGCCGGAAGGCACGGCGGGCCGCCTCGTCCAGCTTCGCCAGGGCGCGGCCGCGATACAGGATGGTGCCGCCGCTCGGCGCGGTTAGGCCCAGCAGCATGCGGCCCAGGGTGGATTTGCCCGAGCCGCTCTCGCCCACCAGCGCCACGGTTTCGCCGGGATGGATGGTGACCGAAGCTTCCGTGACGGCGCTCTGCATGGCCGTGCGTGCGAACAGTCGCTGGCAGGCGCGCACCGGGAACAGCTTGATGACCTCCCGTGCTTCCAGCAGTGGCGGTGCGGCCGGTCCGCCGCTCACGAAGTGCGCCCCCAGGCCTGCGCCGCCTCGCCCGCGCGGCGGCAGCGTTCGGCACCGCCATCCGCGTGCTCCACCAGGCGCGGCTCGTCGGCGATGCAGAGTTCCGGCAGCGCCAGGGGACAGCGCGGATGGAAGCGACAGCCGCGCGGGAGGTCGCCGGCCCCCGGCACGCTGCCGGGGATGGAAAACAGGCTGCCGGCCCGGCTCGTCGGGCTCAGCACGCTGCCCAGCAGGCCTTGGCTGTAGGGATGGCGGGGGTGGCGGAACAGCCCGGCCGCGTCGTTCCGCTCCACGATGTGGCCGGCATACATGACGTGCACCTGCTGGCAGGTTTCCGCCACCACGCCGAGGTCGTGGGTGATCAGCAGGATGCCGAGGTCCAGCTCCACCCGCAGGCGGATCAGCAGGTCCAGGATGCCGGCCTGCACGGTGACGTCCAGCGCCGTGGTCGGCTCGTCCGCGATCAGCAGCGCCGGGCGCAGCGCCAGGGCCGCGGCGATCAGCACGCGCTGCCGCATGCCGCCCGACAGCTCGTGCGGGTATTTGCGCGCCACCTCGGCCGGGCGGGGCAGCTCCATCAGGTCCAGCAGCTCCAGCACCCGCGCCTCGGCACCCGCATCGCGGCCGTGCGCGCGCAGGGTTTCCGCGACCTGCCGCCCCACGGGGATCAGCGGGTCCAGAAAGGAGGAAGGGTCCTGGAACACCATGCCGATGCGTGCGCCGCGCACCTCCCGCCATTGCCGGGCCGAGAGCGCGCGGAGGTCCTGGCCGTCCAGTCGGATCTCGCCGCCGGCGATGCGCGCGCGGGGGGAGGGGAACAGGTCCAGCAGGGCAAAGGCGGTCATCGACTTGCCCGACCCGCTTTCCCCCACCAGCCCCACCGCCTCACCGCGACCCACGGTGAAGGATACGTCGTCCACCACGCGCAGCGGCGGCCGGCCCCGCCCGCCCGCGATCTCCACCGACAGGTTGCGGACCTCCAGCAGCGGCGCGGTCATGCGGCGCTCCGGTTGCGGGGGTTCAGCGCGTCGTTCAGCGCGTCGCCCAGCACGTTGAAGGACAGCACGGTCACGGCGATGGCCAGGCCAGGGAACAGCGACATCCACCAGGCCACCCGCAGGTATTGCTGCGCGTCATTCAGCATGCCGCCCCAGGATACGTAGTTCGGGTCGCCCAGGCCGAAGAAGCCCAGGCCGGCTTCCAGCAGGATCGCGCCAGCCACGTCCAGCGAGCCGGTGACGATGATCGGCGCCGCCACGTTGGGCAGGATTTCCCGCAGCATCAGCGCGCGGTCGCCCATGCCGCCGACCCGCGCGGCATCCACGAAGGGCTGCTGCCGCAGGCTGGCGACGGAAGCGCGCACGAGCCGCGCGGTCTGCGGCCAGGACAGCAGCGCGATCACCGCGATCACCTTGAGCAGCCCCGCCCCGAACAGCGCGATCACGATCAGCGCCAGCACGAAACGCGGCAGGGTCTGGAAGAATTCCGACACCCGCATCAGGACGATGTCCGGCCAGCCGCCGTAATAGCCGGCCAGCGCGCCCACCAGCGTGCCGATGGTTACCGCCGCGATCGCCGTGACGATGCCCACCGTCAGGGACACGCGCGCCCCGTGCACCACCTGCGCCCAGATGTCTCGCCCGAGGTCGTCCGTGCCGAGCCAATGCCCGGGCGAGAGCGGCGGCAGCAGGGCATCGGCGCCGCCCTCCAGCGGATCGAAGCCGGCCACCAGGGGCGCGAAGACCGCCAGCAGCACCATGGTGGCGATGCAGAGCAGCGACAGCGCCGCCCCCCGGCTGCGGCACAGGCGCCGGAAGAAGCCCGGACCGCGGGAGGCGGGCAGGGCCTCGGCCGCGGCGGGGTCCACCCGGCCGCTCACCGGTCGCCCACCCGCGGGTCGATGACGCGATGCAGGATGTCGGTGGCGAGATTGGCGAGCACCACCGTCACCGACACCATCAGCAGGATCGCCATCATCACCGGATAGTCGCGGCGCGAAATGCTGTCGAACAGCAGCCGCCCGATGCCGGGCCAGCCGAACACCGTCTCGATCAGCGCCGAGCCGGCCAGGATGAAGCCCAGATTGTAGCCGATCACCGTCAGCACCGGTGCCGCAGCGTTGCGCAGCGCGTGCGTCACCATCACGGCGCGTTCCGACACGCCGCGGGACCGGGCGGCCAGGATGAAGTCCGCCCCCAGCACCTCCAGCATCGCCGCTCGGGTGATGCGGGCGATCAGCGCCAGGTAGCGGAAGCTCAGCGCCAGGGCCGGCAGCAGCAGGTAGCGCAGGTGGTCCAGGAAACCGGCGAAGCCCGTCGGCGCACCGCGCACGGCCATGTTGCCCTGGGACGGCAGCCAGCCCAGCCAGATGGAGAACACCAGGATCAGGATCTGCCCCAGCCAGAAATCCGGGATGGAGTAGCCGGCCGAGGCCATGCCCTGCACCCCCGTGTCCAGCGCCGTGCCGCGCCAGCGCGCCGCCAGCACCCCCAGCAGCACGCCCAGCACGCTGGCCAGCAGCAGCGCGGTCAGCGTCAGCTCCAGCGTGGCGAGGAGGCGGCCCAGGATCAGCGTCGTCACCGGCTGCCGGTTGGAGAAGGAATAGCCGAGGTCGCCGGTCAGCACGTGGCCGACATAGCGCAGCAGCTGCACGTGGATCGGCTGGTCCAGGCCGAACTCGCGCCGGACCTGTTCGACGTAGCCCGGCGGTGCCGGGAAGTCGCCCACCAGCACCGTCACGGGGTCGCCGGGGGTGGCGGCGATCAGCAGGAAGTTCAGCACCACCACGCAGAGCACCAGCGGCACCGCGTGCAGCAGCCGCCGCAGCACGAACCAGGCGAGCTCGCCCGCCCTCACGGGTGGGTGGCCGGCACAGCGACGGAAAGCACCGGGACGACCGCCCCGGACCCGGCGAGCGGCACGGTGTGCGTCACGAACCCTGTCGCCGCACGCCCGCCCACTGGTCGCGCGTGTCCAGCGCCGCCCAGATGCCGGTCAGCGCCTTGCTGGCCACGTCCACCGTCTGCTCGTCGAACAGCACCAGGCTGGGCAGGTCCTCGTTCAGGATCACCTGCAGCTCGCGGTACAGCGCGGCGCGGCGGTCGCGGTCGGGGGCGGTCGCGGCCTCGCCCAGCAGCGCGTCCACCCGCGGGTTGGAGTAGCCAGAGGCGTTGTTGTTGGTGCCGCCGGTGGTGTTGGTGACGTAGAGGCGCGTGTAGCCGATCGCCGGGTCGCCCGCCGAGAAGAAGGATTGCAGCGTGATGTCGAACTCCCGCTTGGCATAGACGCGGTCCAGCATCACCGAGCGTTCCAGCGGCTCCAGCTGCACCTCCAGCCCGATGGCGCGCAGGTTCTCGCGCAGGATCTGCGCCTCGCTGCGCAGCTGGGGCCGGGCGGCGTCGAAGGGCATGCGCACGGGCTTGCCGTCGTGGCCGGCCGCCTGCAGCAGCGCCCGGGCGCGGGCCGGGTCCAGCGGGTACTTCCGGGCGTAGGACACCTCCTCGTTCACCAGCCAGCCGAAGCCGTCGCCGAAGGCGCCGACCCCGGGCCGGGCGAGGCCGCCCATCACCTGCTGCACCAGCCGCGGCCGGTCCACCGCCATCGCCACGGCCTGCCGCGCTTCCTTCTTCGCGAAAACGCCACTGGCGGTGTTGAACATGGCGAACCAGATCGCCGGGATGTTGACGCCCTGGCGGTTCTGCAGCCGGTTGTCGCGGATCAGCCGCGGCAGGTCGGGCTTGGGCATGTAGAAGTCGCTGACGATGTCCAGCTCGCCCGTTTGCAGCCCGGCGGAGCGGTTGGCGCCCTGCGGCACGATCTGGAACACGATGTCGGCCAGGTAGGGCTTGGGGCTGTCCCAGTAGCTCTCGTTGCGCACCACGCGGATGGTGGCGCCGCGGTTCCATTCGGCGAACTTGAAGGGGCCGGTGCCGACCGGCGCCTGGCTGGCGGGGTTGGCGGGGACGTTCGTGCCCTGGAAGACGTGGCGCGGCAGGATGGGCGCGTCGAACACCGTCATCTGCACCAGGAAAGGCGCGTAGCCGCGCTGCAAGGTGAACACCACCGTGTGGTCGTCCGGCGTTTCGACGGTGGCGCCGAGGTTCTGCAGCACCGGCGCGGTGCGCGGGTGCAGCTTGGCCAGCACCTCCTCGAAGGTGAACTTCACGTCGGCGCTGCTGAAGGGCTTGCCGTCGTGCCAGGTGACGCCTTGTCGCAGCGCGAAGCGGAAGGTCTTGCCGTCCGGCGAGGCCTCCCAGCTGGTGGCCAGGGCGGGATGCGGCGTGTAGTCGCGGTCCAGCCAGACCAGCCCTTCATAGACCTTGGCCGTGACCTCGCCCACCGCGTAGTCCGTGCTCAGCGCCGGGTTCAGGCTGGGCGGGTCGGCATCGATGGCCGCCACCGCCGTGCCGCTGCCGCCCGCCGCCAGGGCGAGGCCCGGCCGCAGCGCCAGCCCGGCCCAGGCCGCCGCGCCCAACCCGAGCGCCCCGCGCCGCCCGATCCCGCCCGAATCCGTCATGCTGCTGCCCGTTTCGCCTGTGTGTTGTGATGCGCGCGGGGCGCTCTGCCAGCCCCGCCGTGCCCCTGCAAATGCCTTGCCGCGTTCAGGCGGGGCGAAGGATGCGGTCCGCGATCCCGGCGAAGAGCGCCACGCCCTGATGCAGTGCCGCCTCGTCGATGTCGAAATCCGACGCGTGGTGGATGCCGGCGAGGTCGCTGCCCAGCAGGAAATAGGTCGCCTTGCCACCGCGCTCCTGCACCCGCTCGATCAGGAATGTGGCATCGTCGCCGCCGCCGATCGGCCAGCTCGGGGTGACGCCGGAGATACCCTCGGTGCCGGCGGCGACCTCGGCCACGATCCCGGCGGCTTCCGGGCTGGGCGAGAAGCCGATCGTGCCGCCCATGCTCCGCACCTCCACGGTGACGCCATGCATGGCGGCCGCGCCGGCGAGCACCTCCCGCGCACGGCGCTCCATGTGCTCCAGCGCCTCGCGCGTGCCGCCGCGCAACTCCAGCAGCAGCTGGCAATGGTCGGCCACCACGTTGCGCCCGGTTCCCGCCACCATGCGCCCGACATTGACGAAGGTGGGCGCGCCGGCGTGGCGGGTGATGCCATGCAGGCCCAGCGCCGCGGTGGCGCCTGCCAGCAGGGCGTTGCGCCCTTCCTGCGGTCCCATGGCGGCGTGCGCGGCCTGGCCGGTGAAACTCGCATCCAGCTTGGCGGAGAACAGGAAGTCGCTGGCCACCGGCGCCACCTGGCCGCTGGGCAACAGGCAGCCGAGATGGCCGACGAAGAAATGGTCCACGTCGTCCACCACGCCGGCCGCCACCATCGGGCGGGCGCCGCGGCCGCCTTCCTCGGCGGGCTGGAAGATCAGCCGGATCGTGCCCTGCCAGCCCGAAGCCCCCTGCGCCAGCCGCGCCGCCAGGGCGAGGCCGATGGCAGTGTGCCCGTCATGGCCGCAGGCATGCATCACGCCGGGGTGGCGCGAGCGGTAGCCGCCGCCATTGGGCTCGTGCGAAGGCGCCTCCGTTTCGGCCACGGGCAGGGCGTCCATGTCGAAGCGGAAGGCCAGCACCGGACCCTCGCCGCGGCGCAGCTCCGCCACCACCCCGGTCTGGCCGCCCGGCATGCGCGCCACCCACTCGGCCGGGGCGCCTTCCGCGATCGCCTGCTCCTGCGCGGCGCGCACCACCTCGGGGGAGGGCGGGTCCAGCATCTCCGCGGCGACCATGACCTCCGGCCCGACCTTCACCTGCCAGCCCAGGCGGTGCAGCAGCGCGGCCGCCTTGCTGGCCGTGCGGTATTCCAGGAATCCGAGCTCCGGGTGCGCGTGCAGGTCGCGGCGCATCCGCACCACGCCGCCATCATTGGCCGCGATCGCCTCGCTGAAATCCATGCGCCTGCTCCCCGCGGCCGGTTGAACCGCCCCCTGGTACCACGGCTCCGGGCGCGGGAAAGGGCCGAAGCCGCGGGCGACCACGATCCCGTTGCGCGGACCGCGATGTTTGGGCGCAGGAGCGGTCCCTGCCAGCGTGCGGCGGAGCTTTGCCCCGCCCCCCGGCTGTCGGCGATGGCTGCGGAAAGGGTCTCGGGACGGGGTTGCTCCTCCGTCCGGGCCGCGGCGGCGGGGAGTGCCGGAACGGCCCCACCCTTCCGGGCGCGGCGCGGGAAGGCTAAGCCCGCCGCCGTGCCGGCCGAACTCACCGTGGTCATTCCCTGCTTCAACGAGGTGGCCAATGTGGAGCCCCTCGTGCGGCGCCTGCATGCGGCCCTGGCGGGCCTCGATTGGGAAGCCGTGTTCGTGGACGACAACAGTCCCGACGGCACCGCCGCCGCGGCCAAGGCCCTGGCGGCGCGCGACCCGCGCGTGCGCTGCCTGCGCCGGATTGGCCGGCGCGGCCTGGCCTCCGCCTGCGTCGAGGGCATCCTGAGTTCCGCCGCGCCCTTCGTGGCCGTCATGGACGGCGACCTGCAGCACGACGAGACGCTGCTGCCCGCCATGCTGGCCGCGGTGCGGGACGGGCGCGCCGACATCGCGGTGGGCAGCCGCCACGTGGCCGGCGGGGAAGCGGTGGGTGGGTTCTCGGCCACCCGGGCGCGGATCAGCGCCGCCGGCACGCGGCTGGCGGCCTCCCTGCTGCCGACCCCGCTGAGCGACCCGATGAGCGGCTTCTTCCTGCTGCCCCGCCCGATCGTCGAGGACCTGGCCCCCCGCCTGTCCGCGCGCGGCTTCAAGATCCTGCTGGACCTGCTGCTCAGCGCCGGGCGGCCGCTGCGGGTGGCGGAATTCGCCTACGTGTTCCGCCCGCGCGAGGCGGGGGAGTCCAAGCTCGACCTTGCCGTGCTGATGGAGTTCCTCGGCCTGCTGGCGGACAAGCTGTTGGGCGGGGTGCTGCCCTGGCGCTTCCTGTCCTTCGCCGCCGTGGGGCTGGTGGGCGTGATCGTGCACCTGCTGGTGCTCTGGGCGGCGGCCAGCCTGGGGCATCTCGGCTTCGCCAGTTCGCAATGGCTGGCGACGGCCGTGGCGATGACGGCCAATTTCGTGCTCAACAACCGCGTCACCTATCGGGACGTGCGGCTGCGCGGGGCGGCGATGTGGCGCGGGCTGGCGCTGTTCTACCTCGTGTGCGGCGTCGGCGCGGCGGCCAATGTCGGCCTTGCCCGGCTGCTGGTGCGGGAAGAAGGGCTGGCCTGGGGGCTGGCCGGGCTGGCGGGGGCGCTGCTGACGGCGGTGTGGAACTACACCATGTCGGCCACGCTGGTATGGCGGACGCGGTGACGCGCCCGTGGACGCGGTGACGCGCCCGTGGACGCGGTGACACGCCCGTGGACGCGATGAGGCGCCCGTGGAGGCCATGACGCGCCCCTGGTGGCTGGCGCTGCTGGCGCTGACCGCGGCGCGGCTGCTGGCCGCGGCGGCCGTGCCGCTGGCCCCCGACGAGGCCTATTACTGGGTGTGGTCGCGCGCCCTGGCGCCCGGCTACTACGACCACCCGCCGATGGTGGCGCTGTGGATCGCCGCCGGCACTGCCCTGGGCGGGGACAACCCGCTGGGGGTGCGGCTGCTGGCGCCTTTCGGGCTGCTGCTGGCCTCGCTGGCCCTGGTGCGGGCGGGGGAGGCGCTGTTTCCCGGCCGCAGCGCCGGGGTCTGGGGGGCGGCGCTGTTCAACGCCACCCTGCTGGTGAATGCCGGCGCGGTGCTGGTCACCCCCGACACGCCGCTGGCCGTGTTCTGGTGCCTCGCCCTCTGGGCCGTCGCCGAGGCTCATGCGCGGGGGGACGGGCGCTGGTGGCTGCCGGTCGGGATCTTCGCCGGGGCGGCGCTGCTGTCGAAATACACCGCCGCGCTGCTGGGGTTGGGGCTGGTGTTCTGGCTGCTGGCCGAACCGCGCGCCCGGCCCTGGCTGCGGGATGCGCGACTCTGGCTCGGCGGGCTGCTGGCGGCCGTGATCTTCGCCCCCGTGGTGTGGTGGAACGCCGCGCATGGCTGGGCCTCCTTTGCCAAGCAGGGCGGGCGGGCCGGGGTGCGCGGGGACGGGGCGGCGCTGCGCTGGCTGGCGGAGCTGCTGGGCGGCCAGCTCGGGCTCGTCACGCCGATCGTGTTCCTGCTCTGCGTGACGGGGGTGGGCGCGGCCGCGACGGCCTGGTGGCGCCGGCGCGACGCGGGGGCGGGGCTCCTGGTGGCGCTGTGCCTGCCGGCCGCGGCGGTGTTCCTATGGCAGGCCACCGGCAGCCGGGTGCAGGCCAACTGGCCGGCGATCCTGTATCCCGCCGCCTGCCTCGCCGCCGCGGGCTGCCTCGCGCCGCGCTGGAACCGCTGGCGGGTGCCCGGGGTCGTGCTTGGCCTGGGGATCTCGGCGCTGGTGCTGGTGCAGGCCGCGGCGGCGCCGTTCCCGCTGCCGCGCCGCAACGACCCCAGCCTGGCCCGGCTGGGCGGCTGGGACGGCTTCGCCGCCGCGGTGGAGGCCGCCCGGCAGCGCGAGGGTGCGGGCTTCGTGGCGGCGGAGGAATACGGCCTGGCCAGCGAGTTGGCGCTGCGCCTGCCGCCGGGCGTACCGGTGGCGGCGGTGGGCGATCGCTGGGACCTGTTCGACCTGCCCGCCGGCCCCTTGCCGCCCATCGGGTTGCTGGTGCGCAGCGAACGCCGCGGCGACGGGCCGCCGGACTGGCCGGAGGCCGGGGCGCCGTTGGGCGGGCTGGTGCGGTCCCGCGACGGAATCGAGGCGGAACGCTACCGCTTCTACCGGATCGCCCCTATCTCCGATCCGCCCTCGGCCGTCCTGCCGCGCCCCCGCCGTCCCTGAACCCGGGACCGGAGCGTTCGCGGAAGCGGCGCATCGGTGTGGGCAGGCAAGGGGAGAGTGCATCGCGATGCTGATCCGCAACCGCCGGGGCTGGGAACTGCCCGAGAGTGCCGTCACGCCGGAAAGCGTGGTGCTCGGCCGCCGCCGCGGGCTGGGGCTGCTGGCCGGTCTCGGCGCCGCCGCGGCCCTGCCGGCCGGCCCTGCCCAGGCGCAGCCCGCCGTCGCCGGCACCGCCATGCGCAACACCCGCTTCCGGCCGGAGCGCGAGGTGACCGCCGAACGCGACGTCACGACCTACAACAACTACTACGAGTTCGGCAGCGACAAGAGCATCTCCCGCGCCGCCCAGAAGCTGCAGATGAACCCCTGGTCCATCCGCTTCGAGGGCATGGTGGAGCAGCCGCGCGAGATCGGGCTGGAGGACCTGCTGAAGCAGGTGCAGCTGGAAGAGCGCGTGCTGCGCCACCGCTGCGTCGAGGCCTGGTCCATGACCGCCCCCTGGACCGGCTTCCCGATGAGCGAGCTGGTGCGCCTCGCCGCCCCCAAGTCGGAAGCCAAATACGTGGTGTTCGAAACGGTGCAGCAGCCGGCCAACATGCCGGGCCTGCGGCAGATCTGGTATTCCTGGCCCTATATCGAGGGCTGCACCGTTGCCGAGGCGCGCAACGAGCTGGCCTTCGTCGCCACCGGCCTGTTCGGCAAGCCGCTGCCGCCGCAGAATGGCGGGCCGATCCGCATCCTGTTTCCGTGGAAGTACGGCTTCAAGTCCGGCAAGTCCGTGGTGCGGGTCACCTTCACCGACCAGCGGCCGGTGTCCTTCTGGCAGAAGCTGCAGGACACGGAATATGGCTTCTGGGCCAATGTGAACCCCGCCGTGGCGCATCCGCGCTGGTCGCAGGCCACCGAGCGCCTGCTGGGCTCCAACGAGCGCGTGCCGACCCGCATGTACAACGGCTACGAGGAATTCGTGGCCGGGCTCTACACCGACCTGCAGAATGAGCGGCTGTACATGTGATGGTGCCGGGCCCGAGGAGACGGGAAAGGGAAGGTCGGGGGAGTGAACTCCCCCGAGCCCCCTCCTTTTTTCGGGAGTAGAAGAGGTCCGGTGTCCACGGGCGCACCCGAAAACTACCGAAAATAGAAGGGGGTCCGGGGGGATACTTCCCCCCGGCTTATTGTTTCTCCGTCGTCTCCGGCCGTCGCAGCAGCCCCCAGGCGGCCGCCAGCGGCAGCAGCCAGATGATCCGCGCCTCGTAGCGGTGATGCGGCTTGCTCAACGCCCCGGTGGCCAGGGCGTTGGCGCTCAGCCCCACCAGGGCGCAGAGCACGAAGCCCAGCCGCCGCGCGTCGCCGCGCCGCGCCGCGTGCCACCAGGCCAGCAGCACCAGCGGCACGGACAACAGCAGCACGGGGACGTGCGGCCACAGGAAGGGCGTTGCGCGGGCCGGCAGCAAGCCGCGGGCCTGCGTGCCGGCCTCGTAGCGGGCCAGTTCCGCGGCCGGAAAGCCTTCGCGGATCCAGATGCGCGCGGACACGTCGAGATAGAGGCTGCCCAGCGTGTCGCCGACCTCCGCCTTGCTCAGCTGCGCGACGCCGTTGCGCAGGGAATCCCACAGCACGGCCAGCGGCTGGTCGCGCAGCGTGGCGGCGATGATGGCGCTCGCCTCCGGCGCCAGCCGGGCGGCGCCCATGACCCGTTCGGTGCCGTCGGGGTCGCGGTTCACCGGGCTTTCCGGCGCCCAGAGGAACCAGTCGCTGTCCGCCGGCAGGGCGGCGAGCTGCCCGCACAGCAGCCAGCCGGCCTCGGGGCAGCGCTCGCGCAAGGTCTGCGTGGCCGTGCCGTCCTCCTGCAGCCGCGCCAGCAGGAAGGCCGAGCCGTAGGGGGACAGGCTCACGCGCCCATGCCCGACCGCGTTGGTGGCCAGGATCAGCGCCAACGCGCCGAGCAGCGGCGCCGCGGCCCGCAGGGTGGGCCGCAGCCGGCGCGTCAGCAGCAGCACCAGCGCCAGCACGGCAATGGCCTGGATCAGGTGCGACAGGTGCGCGGCGATGCACAGCGTGCCCAGGGCGACGACGGCCAGGCGCTCCGCCCGCGACAACCGGTCCCAGCCGAAGCCCAGGAGAAACAGGCACAGCGTCACCGCGCCGGTCAGGGCATCGGGCATCAGGGTGGCGGCGAACCAGGGCAGGGAGGTCAGCGCCGCCAGGGCGATGCAGGTCAGCAGGTGCAGCCCGGCGGAGACCCGCCCCAGGACGACCCGCCCGGCCAGCCAAAGCAGGGTGGACAGCAACAGCCCTTGCATGGCCGCTGATGGCCAGAGCGACCAGCGCCAATGGCCGAGATGCAGGAAGGGACCGTAGACGTAGGTCTTGTCCCAGGTCATCTGCGGCACGACGGTCTGCCACAGGTAGGACGCCGTATCGATGAAGACGAGCGGGTAGCCGTTCAGCGCGCAGGGCCAGAGCAGCAGCACCGCCCCCGCCGCGACGGCCAGCAGACCCTTCATGCCCGCCGGGGCGGGGGCAGCGCCAGCAGCAGGGCGGCGAAGGGCATCAGCCAGGCGATGCGGGCGCCGTAGCGCAGGTGCGGCTTGCTCAGCGCGCCCGTGGCGGCGGCATTGGCGGCCACCCCCAGCAGCACGCAGAGCACGAGGCCGAGGCGGCGCGGCGCGGCGCGCTCCCGCCACCCCAGCCAGACCAGCGCCAGCGCCCCCAGCAGCAGCACCGGCGCGTGAACCGGCAGGAAGGGCGCGGCCCGGGCGGGCAGGGCGTGGCGGTTCTGGGCAGCGGCGTCGAAGGCGGCCAGTTCGCGGGCCGGGAAGCCCTCGGCGATGCGCGGGCGCAGGCCGTCGCCCAGCGCCTCGCGCGGCAGGATGTCGCCGATGCCGGCCAGCAGCAGCTGCCGGCCGGTGTCGCGCAGCGCGTCCAGGACCACGGCGCCGGGTTCCCGCGCCAGGGTTGCCGCCACGATCTCCCGCGCCTCGGCCGAGAGCAGCGCGCCGCCCAGGAAGCGCGGCTGCCCCGCCGCGTCGCGGTTCACCGGGCTGTCCGGTTCCCACAGGAAGGCGTCGCTGTCGGTGGGCAACCGGCCGGCCCAGGCGCAAAGGTACCAGCCGGCCTCCGGGCAGCGCGCCGCCACCGTGCGCGCCGCCGGGCCGTTGGCCACCAGCCGCGCCAGCAGGAAGGTGGCGCCGTGCGGGGACAGCGACAGGCGGCCGTGCCCGACCGCGTTGGTCAGCAGCAGCAGCGCGCAGGCCCCCGCCAGGGGCAGCCCCGCCCGCAGCGCCGGGCGCAGCCTGCGGGTCAGCAGCAGGGGCAGCGCGACCAGGGCGGCGGCCAGCGGCAGGTGCGACAGGTGCGCGGCGATCGCCAGTGTGCTCAGGGCGGCGACCCAGAAGCTTTCCCGGCGCGTCAAGCTGTCCCGGGCGAAGCCCAGCAGGAACAGGCCGAGCAGCGCCACCGCGGCCAGGATATCCGGCATCAGCAGGGCGGCGACCCAGGGGGCGGTGGTCAGCGCCGCCACCGCCGCGGTCAGCAGCAGGTGGCGCGCCGGCGTGGCGGACGGGGCGAGGGTCGCGCCGGCAGTGCCAGCGGCGCTGGGGATGTTAGCGGTGCCCGTGGTGCCGGCAGTGCCGGCCCTGCGAAGTGTCACCGCCCGCTGGCACAGCCAGAGCAGGTGCGACAGCGCCAGCCCCTGCGCCAGCACCGGGCCCCAGAGGGTGACGCGCCAGTGGAACAGGTGCAGCAGCGGCCCGTAGATCCAGGGCTTGTCCCAGATCATCAGCGGCCCGAGCGTCTGGTGCAGGAAGGCGCCGGTGTCGCTGAACAGGATGGGATAGCCGTTCAGCAGGGCGGGCCAGACCAGGATCAACCCGCCCCCCAGCACGGCGGCCAGCGCGCCCGCGCGCTGCCGGGGGGAGCGGCCGGCTAGCGCTGCCAACGCGCCGCGCGCGAGTCGTCCTCGGCCTTCGCTTCCACCCAGCGGTTCTCGCCGGAAGGGAGTTCCTCGCTCTTCCAGAAGGGCGCGCGGGTTTTCAGCCAGTCGATCAGGAAGGCGCAGCTTTCCAGCGCCGCGACCCGGTGGGCGCTGGCGGTGAGCACCAGCACGATCGGTTCGCCGGGCGTGAGCCGCCCGACGCGGTGCACCACGGTGCAGCCCAGCAACGGCCAGCGCGCCGCGGCCTCGTTTCGGATGGCGGCCAGGGCGGCTTCCGTCATGCCGGGGTAGTGTTCCAGCGTCATGGCGCGCAGCCCGCCATCGCCGCGGCACAGCCCAACGAAGGAGGCCAAGCCGCCCACATCCTCCCGCCCGGCATGAAGGGCGGCGGCCTCGGCGCCGAGGTCGAAGGCCGCCTCCTGCACGGCGACGCGGCCGGGCAGGGAGGCGGCCAGGGTGGCGGCGGCCAGGGTGGCGGCGGGCGGGGGCTCAGCCACCCGTCACCGGCGGAAAGAAGGCGACCTCGTCATTGGCCGCCACCGGCTCCTCGGGGCCGCAGAAGTTCTGGTTCACCGCCGCGCGCACCTGCCGGACCTGGCCGAAGGCATCGGCATGGCCGGGGGAGCGTTCCCCCAGCCAGCGCATCAGGGCGCCCACCGTGTTCACCTCCGGCGGCGGCGACACCTCCTCGGCCGACGTGCCGACCTTTTGCCGCACCCAGGCGAAGTAGAGGATCTTCATCCGACGCGTCTCAGCGCGGCGAGGGCACCACCTGCACCTGCCCTTCGGGGCCGATGAGGGTGGTGGTCGGCCCCTGCGGCACGGCGAGGCCGGAACCGCCGCCGGGGGTGGTGAAGGTCTGGTAGGAGCCGGTGCCGCCGGAGGTCACGGCCGGGCCGCCACCGGGGATGGGGATGACGCGGCCATCCGCGCGCGGGGCCGGCGGGGTGGCCGGCTCGCCACGCGCCGCCGGGACGCGCGGCGGGGCCAGCGGGTCCAGGGGCCCGGGCGGCGGCGTGCCGCTGCCGCGGCGGGCCGTGCCGGGCACCGGGGCGCGCGGGTTGGGCGCGGCTTCCGGCGGCACGGCCGGGCCGGGCCCGTCGCTCAGGATGCGCGGCTGCGGCGGGCTGCCGCGCTCGCGCGCCGCCCGTTCCAGCGCCGGGGCCTGCAGGGGCGGCTGGCGCTGCGGCTGGTCGGGATTGGCCAGGGTGGTGCGGGCCGGCTCCTCCGTCGGCCACACGTTGCCGTCCTCGGGCAGCAGGGGCTCGGCGTTGAGGTTCTGGCCGGTGATGCGCTGCACGGTCAGGCTGTCGGGCGCCACCAGCGCGCCGTCGCGGCGGCCGAAGGGGGCGAAGTCGGCGCCGCAGCCCACCAGCACCAGGGCCAGCGGCAGCACGGGAGCGAGCGCCCGGAGCGGCTGGCGAGCGGCGCGCAGGCAGTGGCTCATGATGCGGTATCCTTGCTTGTCGCGGTGCAACATGCGCCCGGCCCCCCGCCGTCTCAAGGCACCCGTCACGACGGGTGGCGGGCGGTTCCGCGGTCGCGGCTGTCCTGGGCCTCGGCGTGGCGCAGGCCGGACAGCATGTAGTCCCAGCCCGTCACCAGCGTCAGGGCCGCGGCCACCCAGAGTCCGGCCTCGCCCAGCAGGGAGATCGGCAGGAAGTCGAGCCGCAGCACCGCCGCCCCCGAATCGCCCGCCAGCAGCACGCCCAGGGCGCCCATCTGGAAGCCGGTCTTCCACTTGGCCAGCCGGGTCACGGGCATGCCGACCCGCAGGCTGGCGAGGTATTCGCGCAGGCCCGACACCAGGATCTCGCGCAGCAGGATCACGATGGCCGGCAGCAGCCCCAGCAGGGACAGGTGGCCCAGCCCGGCCAGCAGCATCAGCGCCGCCCCCACCAGCAGCTTGTCCGCGATGGGGTCCAGCATGCGGCCGAAGGCGGAGATCAGCTGCCGTTCGCGGGCGATCTTGCCGTCGAAATAGTCGGTGATGGCGGCGGCCGAGAACACCGCGCAGGCCCCCAGGTCGCCCCAGCCATCCTGCGCATAGGCCAGCAGGATCACCAGCGGGATCGCCGCGATGCGCGACAGGGTCAGCAGGTTGGGCAGGTCTGTCGGCATGGGGGCTCCCCGGCTTGCCTTCTAGCCACACCGCGGCGCCGCCGCCAACCGGGCCGGTGCCGGCGCTGGTTGCCCGAACGGCGCCGGGGCGTCGCTCCGATGCCGCGCGACGCCGGCGGCCCGGGGGCTGTGGCCTGTCCGGCCCAGGCGGAGCCGGTCGGGTGCGGCGGTTCGCCTTACTTCCTTACGACCTTACTTCCTTACCGCGACCGCTCGCAGCAGGGCGTTTTTCAGAAAATAATCCTACAACAACAGCGGCTTGGCGGTCAAGCCCGCCGCGCGATGTGGCAGATTCGGCGCTTTCTGCCACATCCCGCCGCAAGTGGCAGATTCCGCGATTTCTGCCATGTCCCGCCCTAGAAGGCCGCCTGCGCCCGCAGCGCGACCTCGTCGAAGCGCTGGCCGATCTGGGTGGTGCCGGCGGCGTTCAGCCGGTCCACGGAAACATTGTTCCAGTCCAGCATGAAGCGGAGATTGTTGCTCGGATACCAGTTGAGGCCCAGGCCCAGCACCTCCTGCCGCCCGCCGAAAACGCCGCCCGTGGCCGCGGCGGCGCGGCCGCGCGTCACGCGGTCGTTCAGGTCCACCACGCTGTAGCGGCCCACCAGCTCGAAGGCGCCCAGGCCGCCGTCGCGCAGGCTGAAGGGCTGCCGCGGCCGGATGCCTTCGAAGGCGCCGCCGCTGGTGGAATAGCTGCGCGCTTCGCCGGTCAGCACCCAGCTCGCCTCGGCATAGCCACCCTCGAAGCGCAGGTCGGGGCGCGGGGCGGTGCCGCTGCGGGACTGGTCCACGCCGATGCGGATGTACTCGCCCTGCAGGAGAAAATTGCGCCAGCGCAGGGCGAATTCCGGGCCCCACTCGTGGGCGCCATCGGCCGGGATGGCGCCGGTGGAGATCAGCCGGTTCTGGTCGATGCGCAGTTCCGGCCGGTCCTGCAGGGTGATGTTCTGGCCGCCCGCGGTGCGGCCGATGTCGAAGGCCAGGGAGCCGGACAGGCCCAGGTGCAGGTCCCAGTCGGCCGCCGCCACCGGCCGGCCGGCCAGGCGGAAGGCGGCGCCGGTCTGCTGCGGCGTCGCCTCGGAGGAGGACTGGGAGCCGTAGTTGCCGCCGGTGAGGTAGCCCGACAGGAACCAGCGCTCCTCTGCCCAGCGCGCGCCGAAGGCGGCGCGGCCGTCGCCGGCGGCGATGCTGCGCGCGATCTCCACGACCGAGGGTCGTTCCAGGAACAGGAAGTCGTTGGAGCTGGTGGCGTCGCCCAGCGTCAGCCAGGGCTTGAAGTAGCCGGCGGTGACCATCAGCGCCCGCAGCGGCGTCCAGTTCAGGCTGGCCTCGTAGAGGCTGGGATCGCCGTCGGGCGAGCCGCCGAAATCCGGCGTGACGTTGAGCTGGACGTCGTCGTAGCGGAACACGAAGGGCAGGCGGCCGCGGCGCAGGTTCTCGCCGAAAGTGTTGAGGTGCGGCGTGCCCCTCTGGTCCGGGGTGCTGCGCCGGTCGCGGATATAGCCGCCGATGTCGTACTGGATCTGCGCCCCCACCGCCGCGGAGAAGCGCCCGTCGCCCGAGGTGAAGGTGGGGCGGCCGGAGGGGAAGGACACCCGGCCCGGCCCGGCGGCGTCGGCGCCCGCCGTGGTGGCGGAGCGGGCGGCGCTGTCCGTGTCCTGCGCCACCTGGCCGGAACCGGACTGCACGCCGCTGGCCGCGGGCTGGCCGCCGCTGCCGCCGGTGGGGGCGCGGGCCTGTGCCGTCCTGGCCGCGGACGGTCCGGCAGCAGCGGCGGGCGAAGGGGCCTGGGCCGCGGTGGCCGTGGGCGGCCCGCCATCGGCCGGGGAACGGGCCTGGGCCGTGGCCGCCGGTGCCCGGCCGCGCGGGGCGGCGCGGGCGGTTGCCGTTTCGGCGGGGCGGCCGGGGCGCGGTTCCGCAGGGCGGGCGGCGACCTCGCGGCGTAGGCGGCTCAGCTCGGCCTGCATCTCGCGCAGCTGGCGTTCCAGCGCCTCGATCCGGGCGCCGTCCTGCGCCGCGGCCGGTGCGGCGGCGGCCGCGGTTCCCAGGGTGGCCAGCAGGGCCGCGCGAAACAGTCCCGACCGTCGCATCCAATGCCTTTTCCCGGCCGCCGCACCGGGCGGGGGCCGGGAAAGGGGGTAGTCCAGCCGGTGCAGCGGTTCCACGGCAGTTCCTTGACGCTGGGATGACGATGCCCTGCATAGCGGCATCCCCCCGGCGCAGGGAAACCGGGGGTTCCTCAGGCCCCGGCCGAGGTCGGGTGGAAGTGTTCCTGGATGCGCTTCGCCATGGACGGGCCGATGCCCGGGCAGTTTTCCAGGTCCTCCAGCCCGGCATTGCGGACCCCGCGGGCGGAGCCGAAATGGTTCAGCAGCCGCCGCTTGATGGCCGAGCCGACGCCGGGGATCTCGTCCAGCTCCGACTTCACCAGCGCCTTGGAGCGGCCGGCGCGGTGGGTGGTGATGGCGAAGCGGTGCGCCTCGTCGCGCAGCCGCTGCAGGTAGTAGAGCACGGCATCGCGCGGCGGCAGCTGGAAGGGCACGTGGCCGGTGCGGTGGAACCATTCCCGCCCGGCGTCGCGGTCGGGGCCCTTGGCCACCGCCACCAGGGGAATGTCGTGCACCCCCAGCTCTGCCAGGATCTCCCGCGCGGCGTTGAGCTGGCCGAGGCCGCCGTCGATCAGCACCAGGTCCGGCCAGGAGCCGCTCTCGCGCTCCGGGTCCTCCTTCAGGGCGCGGCCGAAGCGGCGGTCGAAGACTTCGCGCATCATGGCGAAGTCGTCGCCCGGCTTGATCGGGCCCTTGATGGCGTATTTGCGGTAGGCCGGCTTCACGAAGCCGCCCGGCCCGGCCACCACCATCACGCCGTAGGCGTTGGTGCCCTGGATGTGGCTGTTGTCGTAGACCTCCACCCGTTCCGGCACGGAGGACAGGTCGAAGACCTTGGCCACGCCCTGCAGCAGCGCCTCGTTGGCGGTGCCCTCGGCCAGCTTGCGTTCCAGGGCTTCGCGGGCGTTGGTGGCGGCGTGCTCCACCGCGGCGCGCTTGTCGCCGCGCTGGGGGTGGTGGATCTCCACCTTGCGGCCGGCCTTCAGGGCCAGCGCCTCGGCCAGCAGGGCGGGCTCGGGGATCTCGTGGCTCAGCAGCACCAGGGGCGGCGGCGGCAGGTCGTCGTAGAGCTGCGCCAGGAAGGCTTCCAGCACCTCGCCGGGCGGGATGTCCTGCCGGGCGTGCGAGGGGAAGAAGGCGCGGTTGCCGTTGTTCCGCCCGCCGCGGAAGAAGAACACCTGCACGCAGCACTGGCCGGCGGCCTGGTGCACCGCCACCACGTCGGCGTTGCCCACGCCTTCCATGTTGATGCGGTCGCGGCCCTGGACGTGGGTCAGGCCGCGGATGCGGTCGCGGATGGCGGCGGCGCGCTCGAACTCCAGCGCCTCGGCGGCCTCCTCCATCTCGTGGGCGAGGCGCTTCTGGATGGAGGGGGTTTCGCCTGACAGGAACTGCTTCGCTTCCCGGACCAGGCCGGCATAGTCGTCGCGGCTGATGCGGTCGGTGCAGGGGGCGGAGCAGCGGCGGATCTGGTGCAGCAGGCAGGGGCGGTCGCGGCTCTCGAACACGCTGTCGCGGCAGGAGCGCAGCAGGAACACCCGCTGCAGGGCGGTCAGCGTCTGGTTCACCGCCCAGGCGGAGGCGAAGGGGCCCCAGTAGGAGGCGCCCTTGCGCCGCTCGCCGCGGTGCTTGCCGATCTGCGGGTAAGGATGATCCTCGGTGATGACGAGCCAGGGATAGGACTTGTCGTCGCGCAGGACGATGTTGAAGCGCGGCCGGAGCTTCTTGATCAGGTTGGCTTCCAGCAGCAGCGCTTCCGCCTCGGAGGCGGTGGTGATCACCTCCAGCGAGCGGGTCTCGAACACCATGCGCTTCAGCCGGTCGGGCAGGCGCTGCACCTGGGTGTAGTTGTAGACGCGCTTCCGCAGCTGCCGCGCCTTGCCGACGTAGAGCGCCTCCCCCTTGCTATCCAGCATCCGGTAGACGCCGGGCGAAAGGGGGAGGGTGGCGAGCGCCTTCTCGATCACCTCCCGGCCCTCCATGGGCGGCAGCGGCGTGGTTTCCTCGTGGGCGAAGGCCATGATGTCGTTGATGATCCTGCGGCTCTCGGGTTTATCCCCGGATGCTGTGGATAAGCTTGTGGATGCGACGTGCTCTTTCCAGCGGAAAGCCACGTCTTCCCTAGGGTTCTGCCGTTTGCCTACAGCTTAGGCAATCCTGGCAAGTCATTGTTTTCGCTTGAAAGAACGTAACGTGTTCACCGTGTCCCTCCGGCAGCGGGCCAGCCATGTGGTTGACGCGCCGGCGCGGATGGCGGTTGGGGATGGAGTCGCTGCGCCGCACGCGTCCCCCGCCCTTGCGGAAGCCGCGGGCGGCCGCACATGCCCGCCGCGACCCTTCCCGCCCGTGCCGGAGGCCCAGAGAATCAGCACCGTCCCGCACCTGCCCGAACTGCCCGCGGGCGCGCTGCTCAAGGCCGATCCGGCGCCGGACAGCCTGTTCTACGCCGAGCCGCGACTGGTCGCCCACCTCGACGATGCGGCCATCGCCGCGGTGACCGGCCTGTACCGGGAGGTGCTGCCGGCCGGCGGCGCCATCCTGGACCTGATGAGCAGCTGGATCAGCCACCTGCCCGCCGAGGTCGCCTTCTCGACCGTGATCGGGCACGGGATGAACGCGCGGGAGCTGGCGGCCAATCCCCGGCTCAGCCGCTGGTTCGTGCAGGACCTGAATGCGGACCCCGTGCTGCCGTTGGCCGCCGACAGCCTGGACGCCGTGACCCTCTGCGCGTCCGTGCAGTACCTGCAACGGCCGGTGGAGGTGCTGCGGGAGGTGGCGCGGGTGCTGCGGCCCGGGGCGCCGGTCGTGATCACCTTTTCCAACCGCTGCTTCCCCACCAAGGCGGTGCGGATCTGGCAGGGGCTGCAGGGCCGCGAGCATTGCGCGCTAGTGGCGCTGTACCTGGAACGGGCGGGCTTCGCGGGCGTGGAGGCGCGGGAGCTGCTGTCGGGGCGGCGCAGCGACCCGCTCTGGGCCGTGCTGGGCGCCGCGCCCGGCCAGGACCGGTCCGCGCCGGCGGGGGATGGCCGGGGCAGCGAGGCGGGCGGGGCGGCCGGGCCTAAGGGCGGGGTGGGCGCAGCCGCTCCACCGTCACGCCCACAGCGGCGGCGTCGGGCAGGATGTCGGGCTTTTCCACCGTGACGGCGGCCGACACCACCCGCGGGTCTTCCAGGGCCCGCAGCGCGATGCGCTCGGCCAGGGTTTCCGCCAGGCGGGTGTGGCCGGCCAGGGCCACTTCCCGGGCGCCCTCCGCCACGGCGGCGTAGTTCACCACGCGGGCGAGGCGGTCCTCGCCGATGCCGTGGGGGGCGTCGGGGTCCTCCACCAGCAGCTCGACATGGATCACCACGCGCTGCGGGGCGGCGTGCTCCTGCGGCAGCACGCCCAGGTTGGCCTGCAATTCCAGCCCGCGCAGGAAGACCCGGCGTAGCCGGCGCGCGGCATCGGGGGCATAGGTCATGGCGCGCGGCCGTCCCGCCGGGTGGTGGTACCAAACATTCCGCCGAACACTCCGGGCGTTATTCCGCCTGCGGCCCGCCGCGGGCGGGGGACCATTGCAGGTGCTGCCCGCCATCCAGCGCCAGCATCTGCCCGGTCAGCGAGGGCAGGCACAGGATCGCCAGCAGGGCGCGGCCGACCTCCTCCGGCGAAGTGCCGCGGCCCAGGGGCACGGCCTCGCACTGGGCGCGGAACTGCGCTTCGGTCTGGCGGGGGCTGGGCAGGGCGGGGCCGGGGCCGATGCCGACCACCCGGATGCGCGGCGCCAGCGCCAGGGCCAGGGTCTGGGTCAGGGCCCAGAGCCCGGCCTTGGACAGGGTGTAGGAGGTGAAGTGCGGGGTCAGGCTCCAGACCCGCTCGTCCAGCATGTTCACCACCACGCCTTCCGCGCCCGCCGGCAGGGCATGGGCAAAGGCCTGGGACAGCACGAAGGGAGCGCGCAGGTTGGGTTCCAGATGGGCGTCCCAGCTGGTGCGGGTGGCGTCGTGCCACTCGTCGCGCTCGAAGGCGGAGGCGCTGTTGACCAGCACGCCCAGCGGGCCGAGCGCCGCGCTGGCCGCCGGGAGGAGTTCTGTCACCTCCGCCTCCCGCGCCAGGTCGGCGCGCAGGATCACGGCGCGGCGGCCGAGGGCGCGGATGTCCTCGGCGGTCCGCTCCGCTTCCGCCGCGCTGCCGCCGAAATGCACGGCGACGTCGAAGCCCGCTTGCGCCAGGGCCAGGGCCAGGGCGCGGCCCAGGCGCTTGGCCGCCCCGGTGACCAGGGCGGCGCGCGGCAGGGTGTCCGGCACCGGCCAGGGGCCGAGAGGGGACCGGTCGGGGGTCACGCGGCCGGCTCGCTCACGCGGCGGTTGGCCGGCGTCAGATCTGCGGGTCCTGCGTCGCCGTGCGGCCGTAAAGGCGGGACGGGGCGTCGTGGCTGGGCTCGGAAGGGTCGCCGCCGTCCACGCCCTCGATGTGGGACTTCAGGCTCTGCAGCGCCGCTTCCATGCCGTGTGCCAGGGCTTCGGCGGGCGTCTCGTCCTCCGTGGGGTCGGAGGGGGTGGCGGATTCGGCGTGGATGGTCAGCCGCAGGGTGGCCACCGCGCCGTCGCCGGACACCAGCCATTCGCCGGCGGGGTCGAAGGACCAGCGGACCCGGTGCGACGCGGCATCCGCTTCCAGCCCGTCTTCCGGCAGGTTGGCGTCGTCGCGGCGGAGCTGCGGCACCCAGTTGGGCAGGTTCGCGGGATCGGCGACGTAGCTGAAAACATCGCGGGCCGGCTTGGCGATCGAGATATGCTCTTCCACGGGAAAGTTCCTCCGGCAATGCCGCCGGGCCAACGCCCCGCCGCACTGCGCAGTTGCGTGCCCCGGGGCCGGTGCGGCCCTGGGCTGCCCAATGTGCCGCCGGGGCGGTGATACCCCGCGGCCTGGTCGGTGCGCCGACCGGGTGGCGGCACCCCGGGGCGTCGTCAGTGCGGCGCGCCCTTGCTGCGCCGGCCGCGGCCGCGGGCGGATTTCTTCTCCGGATCGTAGCCGCCGCCGCCGGGGCCGAGCGGCTTGGGCTTCCAGTCGGCCCGGGGGCGGGCTTCGCGGCCGGAGGGGGGCGGGGCGTCCAGCCCGAGCTCCATGGCTTCCAGCCGCTTGATCTCGTCCCGCAGCCGGGCGGCGGTTTCGAATTCCAGGTCGGCGGCGGCGGCGCGCATCCGCTTTTCCAGCTCGGCCACCGAGGCGCGCAGGTCCTTGCCGACGAATTCCGCCGAGTCCGCGCCTTCCACCGCGTCCACGGTGACGTAGTCCTGCTCGTAGACGCTCTGCAGCACGTCGGCGATGTCGCGGCGGATGGTCTGCGGCGTGATGCCGTGCTCGGTGTTGTAGGCGACCTGCTTGGCGCGGCGGCGGTCGGTTTCCTCCAGAGCGCGCTTCAGGCTGTCGGTCATGCGGTCGGCGTAGAGCACCACGCGGCCCTCGGCGTTACGGGCGGCGCGGCCGATGGTCTGGATCAGCGAGGTGGTGGAGCGCAGGAAGCCTTCCTTGTCCGCGTCCAGGATGGCCACCAGCGCGCATTCGGGGATGTCGAGGCCCTCGCGCAGCAGGTTGATGCCCACCAGCACCTCGAACACGCCCTTGCGGAGGTCGCGGATGATCTCGATCCGCTCCAGCGTGTCCACGTCCGAGTGGAGGTAGCGCACGCGCAGCCCCGTCTCGGTCATGTATTCCGTCAGGTCCTCGGCCATGCGCTTGGTCAGGGTGGTGACCAGCACGCGGCCGCCCTTGTCCCGGACCAGGCGGCATTCGGCGAGGAGGTCGTCCACCTGGCCTTCCACGGGGCGGATCTCGGTGACCGGGTCGATCAGGCCGGTGGGTCGGATCACCTGCTCGGCGAAGACGCCGCCGGCGCGCTCCATCTCCCAGGCCGAGGGGGTGGCGGAAACGAAGACGGAGTTGGGGCGGAAGCTGTCCCATTCCTCGAATTTGAGGGGGCGGTTGTCCATGCAGGAGGGCAGGCGGAAGCCGTGCTCGGCCAGGATGGTCTTGCGGGCGAAGTCGCCGCGGTACATGCCGCCGATCTGCGGCACGGTGACGTGGCTCTCGTCCACCACCAGCAGGGCGTTCTCGGGCAGGTATTCGAACAGGGTCGGCGGCGGCTGGCCGGGGCCGCGGCCGGACAGGTAGCGGCTGTAGTTCTCGATGCCTTTGCAGACGCCGGTGGTTTCCAGCATCTCGATGTCGAAGGTGGTGCGCTGGTCCAGGCGCTGGGCTTCCAGCAGGCGCCCCTGCGCGTTCAGGATTTCCAGCTGTTCCTTCAGCTCCTGCTTGATCGACTTGATCGCCTGGATCAGCGTCGGGCGCGGGGTGACGTAGTGGCTGTTGGCGTAGATCGCCACGCGCTCCATCTCGCCCGCCACCTCGCCGGTCAGCGGGTCGAACTCGCGCAAGCCGTCCACCTCGTCGCCGAAGAGCGAGATGCGCCAGCCGCGGTCTTCCAGGTGGGAAGGCCAGATGTCGATGGTTTCGCCGCGCACGCGGAAGGTGCCGCGGCCGAAGGCGGCGTCGTTGCGGCGGTACTGCAACTCCACCAGCGCCTTGAGCAGCACCTCCCGGTCCATGCGGCCGCCCTTTTCCAGGCGCACCGTCATGTTGCCGTAGGTTTCCACCGAGCCGATGCCGTAGATGCAGGACACGGAGGCCACGATCACCACGTCGCCGCGTTCCAGCAGCGCCTGGGTAGCGCTGTGCCGCATGCGGTCGATCTGCTCGTTGATCTGGCTGTCTTTTTCAATATAGGTGTCGGTGCGCGGAACGTAGGCTTCCGGCTGGTAGTAGTCGTAGTAGGACACAAAGTATTCGACGGCGTTGTTGGGGAAGAACGACTTCATCTCGCCGTAGAGCTGCGCCGCCAGCGTCTTGTTGGGGGCGAGCACCAGGGTGGGGCGCTGCACCGCCTCGATCACCTTGGCCATGGTGAAGGTCTTGCCCGAGCCGGTGACGCCCAGCAGCACCTGGTCGCGCTCACCTCGCTGCAGGCCGTCCACCAGGTCGGCGATGGCGCGGGGCTGGTCGCCGCCGGGCTGAAAGGGCGATTCCACGCGCAAGGGGTGCGCGAAGGCCGGGGCAGGGCGCTTCACGGGCTCGAACAGCAGGGGAGAGGTGATCAGGTTCATGGGCAGGCCGGTATCCGCGCAGGCCGCGGTTAGCTGGGGATGCCGGGCCGGAATCGCCAGTCGGCGAGGAACTGCTGCGCGCTGGGCGGGACGGCGCTGCGGCGGGGGGAACGGAGCCGGCGGGCTGCGCGGCGGGGGGCGGTGGCCCCCGGAACGGCCGGAACGCCGGCAGCCCAGGAGCCGCCGGCGTCCGGAACAGTTTTGGCGCTTAGCGGGTGGCCGAGCGGCCGAGCGTGAAGCGGTAGATCACCAGCAGGATGATGGCGCCCACCACCGCACCGATGAAGCCGGCGCCCTCACCCGGCCGATACCAGCCGACGGCCTGGCCGAGATAGGTCGCCACCACGGCACCGACGATGCCGAGGATGGTGGTGATGATGAAGCCGCCGGGGTCGCGCCCGGGCATCAGGAACTTGGCGACGATGCCGGCCAGGAGGCCGATGATGATGGTCCAGATGATACCCATAGGTGGAAAACTCCCGAATCCTGTTCGCCTGAGCGCGGGCCTGGGGCGTGAGTTGCACGCGGAAGGAACGTTCTTCGTCGCGTGGCGCCGGGGGCACAGGCGGGGCGTTCCGGTGTGGGGCGCGGCGTGGGGCGCTGCGCCGTGGCCGCGGGACGGGTTTGGGGCATGTCCGGGGCGTGGTGCCGGGTGAGGGGATCGAACCCCCGACCTTCGGTTTACAAAACCGCTGCACTACCGCTGTGCTAACCCGGCATTGCTGTCGATCCGTTCAACTCTTCCGAACCGACGTTTTCGACTTGCCGGCCGGCTGGCGGCCTGCAACCGCTTCATAGCACCTTCGGCGGAGGTGTCATCCGGCCGCACGTGGATGGCCACCACGGCCCGCCTCCGGTCTCGCCAGCCTCGCCGGGCTTGCTCATCGCGCGGCCGACCCGGCGTGTCCGGGCTGGGCTGGTGGCCGGTTCCGTCCGGGGGATGCGGCGGTCAGGCGTGACCGATGGGGCCGCCATGCCGGTCCGGGTCGTCTCCCTGCAACAGGGCGGCGAGGAGCCGCAGCGCGTCCGGCCCGCCGCGATCGGCCAGGGTTCCCGCCTCCATCTCCGCCGCCAGCCATTCGGCGCGCCGCGCCACCAGCCCCGCGGCGTGCCGCAGCGCCTGCTGCGCCATCGAGAGCTGCGCGTCGTCGCTCAACAGGTGCCATTCGGCGGGCTGCATGGAGTTCGGTGTCCCCTTTCCCGTGGCCGCCCCGGTCTAGTCGCGCGGCGGGCCGGGGCATGCTCGCCGGGGAGGGCTTAACGGCCGGTGCAGCGCCGGCGCGGCCTGCCCGCAGCGCTGGGGCAGGTCGCGGTGAACCGGCCGGCTCGCCGGCGACGGTGCGGTCGCTCGGCGGGCCCTAGTCCGTCGCGGGGCGGTCGCGGGCCAGTTCGTACAGCGCCACGGCGGCGGCGGCCGAAACGTTGAGGCTCTCCATCGCCGGGGAGATCGGCAGCCGCACCAGCTCGTCGCAGGTTTCGCGCTGCAGGCGGCGCAGCCCGGCATCCTCGGCCCCCAGCACGATGGCGGCGCGGCGGTCGCGCGGGGCGGCCTCGGCCAGGCTGCGGGTGGCGTCGCCGGCCAGGCCCATCACCCAGGCGCCCTGGCGTTGCAGCAGCTGGATCACCCGCGACAGGTTCACCTCCCGCACCACCGGCACCACCTCCAGCGCGCCGGAGGCGGCACGGGCCAGGGCGCCGGTTTCCGGCGGCGCGTGGCGGTCCTGCATCACCACCGCCGCGGCGCCGAAGGCCGCCGCCGAGCGCAGGATGGCGCCGACGTTGCGCGGGTCCGTCACCTGGTCCAGCAGCACCACCGGGCCGGACGAGGCGGCCAGGGCTTCCTCCAGCGGCATCGGTGCCAGGGCGTGGCAGAGCAGGGCGGCGCCCTGGTGCACGGCGTCCTCGGGCAGGAAGGTGTGGAAGCGGCTGCGCTCCTCCACCCGCTCCACGGGCAGCTTCCAGGGCGGCGGGCAGCGCTCCACCAGGGCCGCCTGGGCGTCGGCGGTCAGCAGCAGGCGCTTGAGGCGGCGGCGCGGGTTCACCAGGGCGGCGGCCACGGCATGCAGGCCGTGCAGCCACAGCGTCCCGGGCTCCGGGCGCTCGGCCGGCAGGGCCGGGCGCGGGGCGTAGCCGCCGGAGTCGTCGCCGCGCCGGGCGAAGCTGCCCTGCGGCGGGTCCTCGTGCCGGCGCGGGGCGGCAGGGCTGCCGCCGCGGTGCGGTGCGGCGGGGCTGTCGCCGCGGCGCGGCGCCGGGCCGGGGGCGGGTTGGCGGGCGCCGTGGCGGCCGGAGTCGCGGTGCTCGGCCGGAAGCGGGGCGGCGCCGCGCCCGATCGCCTTGGGCGGGCGTTCCTCGAAGGGTTCCGGGTGGTTGTCGTCGGGCTCCGCCGTGCGGCTCTGGCGGGACGCGGGGCGGTTGCGGCCCTGGGACGGGGGGCGGGGCGGGCCGCCCTTGCCGGCGGGAGGGCGGGTGCGGCTTGGGCCGGACGGACGGCGAGGCGGGGGCATGCACGCATCTCGCGCATTGGCCGCGCTGCCACAAGCCGGCAACTGCGGCGGCGGCGGTCGGGAATGGGTCAAAGGGCGGCTTTGGGGGAGGCGGGAAGGCCGCTCCGGGGGCAGCGCGGTTGACAGCGGGGGCGCTTCCCGGATAACCGCCGCCCATGCGGAGGGGTGCCCGAGTGGCTAAAGGGGACGGACTGTAAATCCGTTGGCTCACGCCTACGTTGGTTCAAATCCAACCCCCTCCATATCTGCTGGCGCGAGCTGGCTTCTGCTGGCGGAAGCGCCGGTGCGGCGCGGGTGTAGCTCAATGGTAGAGCCCCAGCCTTCCAAGCTGGTTGTGCGGGTTCGATCCCCGTCACCCGCTCCAGGCAACGCCGCTCCAACACTGTAACCCTGAATCCAACCCCTTCGGGCCACCCCACGGGGAACACGGCCCCACGAGGAACGAGGACCACCATGGCGAAGGCGAAGTTCGAGCGGACGAAGCCGCACTGCAACATCGGCACGATCGGGCATGTGGATCACGGCAAGACGTCGCTGACGGCGGCGATCACGAAGGTGCTGGCGAAGAAGGGCGGTGCGACGTTCACGGCCTACGACCAGATCGACAAGGCGCCGGAAGAGCGTGCGCGCGGGATCACGATCTCGACGGCGCACGTGGAGTACGAGACGGACAACCGGCACTACGCGCACGTGGACTGCCCCGGCCACGCTGACTACGTGAAGAACATGATCACGGGGGCTGCGCAGATGGACGGCGCGATCCTGGTGGTGTCGGCCGCCGACGGCCCGATGCCGCAGACGCGCGAGCACATCCTGCTGGCCCGCCAGGTGGGCGTGCCCGCGCTGGTGGTGTTCCTGAACAAGGTCGACATGGCCGACCCCGACCTGCTGGAGCTGGTGGAGATGGAGGTGCGCGAGCTGCTGTCCTCCTACCAGTTCCCCGGCGACGACATCCCGATCGTGCAGGGCTCGGCGCTGATGGCGCTGGAAGACAAGCAGCCCGAGATCGGCGAGCAGGCGGTGCTGAAGCTGATGGCCGAGGTGGACCGCTACATCCCGCAGCCCGAGCGCGCGGTGGACCGCCCCTTCCTGATGCCGGTGGAGGACGTGTTCTCGATCTCCGGCCGCGGCACGGTGGTGACGGGGCGCGTGGAGCGCGGGATCATCAAGGTGGGTGAGGAAGTCGAGATCGTGGGCCTGAAGGACACGGTCAAGACGACGGTCACGGGTGTGGAGATGTTCCGCAAGCTGCTGGACAGCGGCATGGCGGGCGACAACATCGGCGCGCTGCTGCGCGGCACCAAGCGCGAGGACGTGGAGCGCGGCCAGGTGCTGGCGGCTCCCGGCTCGATCAAGCCGCACGCCAAGTTCAAGGCCGAGGCCTACGTGCTGACCAAGGAAGAGGGCGGCCGGCACACGCCGTTCTTCACCAACTACCGGCCGCAGTTCTACTTCCGCACCACGGACGTGACGGGCGTGGTGAAGCTGCCCGAGGGCGTGGAGATGGTGATGCCGGGCGACAACGTGTCGATGGAGGTCGAGCTGATCGCCCCCATCGCCATGGATGAGGGCCTGCGCTTCGCCATCCGCGAGGGTGGCCGCACCGTCGGCGCCGGCGTCGTCGCCAGCATCGTGTGATCCGCTCCGGCCATCGGCCGGGGTGAGCGGGGAAGGGCGGGTCGCGGGAACGCGGCCCGCCCTTCTCGTTTCGGGGTCGTGCGCGATCCCCGGGCGCGCTAGCCTGGAGTCGCCAGGGGAGGCCGGGGCGCTTGAGCGAGGGCAGGGCGGAGGACGGGCTGTTCTATGCCAGCTTCAGGCTGCGCCTGCTGGCCACGATCCTCGACGCGGCCTGGCTGCTGCCGCTGGGCTGGGTGCTGGGCGCGCTGGGGGCGGGGCTGAAGGGTGGGCCGCTGACATCGGGTGCCGGCCCGCTGATCGCCGCGATCACCGCCCTGTCCGTGCTGCTGTTCTGGGTGGCGCGCGGGACCACCCCGGGCAAGGCGGCGCTGAACCTGCGGATCGTGGATGCGCGCACGGGTGGGCCGCCGCCCTTCCGGCCGCTGCTGCTGCGCTACGCCGGCTGGTGGCTGCCCTGGCTGCTGCTGACCCAGGGCTGGGTGGTGGGGGCCTTTGCCCTGGCGCTGGGCTACCTGTGGATGCTGCGCGACCCCCGCCGGCAATGCCTGCACGACAAGCTGGGCGGCACGGTGGTGGTGGTTGTTGCCGACCGGACCTCGACAGCGCGGTTCGGCTGACTTATAGGGCTGGCCTCGCGCGGTCACGAGGCGCTGCAGGGGCGTAGCTCAATTGGCTAGAGCGCCGGTCTCCAAAACCGGAGGTTGCGGGTTCGAGACCCTCCGCCCCTGCCACTCCTCTTATCGGGCGTTTTCCTCAGCGGGCGGTGCCGGTGTCGGCATCGCCCGCGAAGCGTTGGAGAGAGGCCGCCCTTGGCCAGTTTGAACCCCGTGCAGTTCTTTCGCGAGGTGCGGCAGGAGGTGGGGCGCGTTGCCTGGCCGTCGCGCAAGGAAACGCTGATCACCACCGGCCTGGTGCTGGCGCTGTCGGCGCTGGCCGCGGTGTTCTTTCTGGCGACGGACAAGATCATCCAGCTGGCGATGAGCCTGCTGTTCGGCTTCGGCTGAGCGCGGACCCCATCCCCGTGCGCGCCCGCGGCGCGGCACACGGGGCAGGGGGACCGCCCGGACAAAGGGAGTTTCACGGCCATGGCCGGCAAGAAGTGGTACGTCGTCCACGTCTACTCGGGCTTCGAGAAGAAGATCGCCGAGCAGATCAAGGAGCAGGCCCGCCAGAAGGGGCTGGACGACAAGTTCGACGAGGTCCTGGTGCCCGCCGAGGAGGTGGTCGAGGTCCGTCGGCAGCAGAAGGTCAACTCCGAGCGCAAGCTGTTCCCCGGCTACGTGTTGGTGAAGATGGAGATGACCGACGAGGCGTGGCACCTGGTCAAGGACACGCCCAAGGTCACCGGCTTCCTGGGGGCCCGCAACAAGCCCGCCCCGATCCCGGAGGCCGAGGCGCAGCGGATGCTGAAGCAGGTCCAGGAGAACGTGGAGAAGCCGCGCCGTCCCGCGGTGGTCTACGAGGTGGGCGAGCAGGTCCGCGTCGCCGACGGGCCCTTCACCAGCTTCAACGGCACGGTGGAGGAAGTGGACGAGGAGAAGGGCCGGGTGAAGGTGTCGGTGTCCATCTTTGGGCGCGCCACCCCGGTGGAGCTGGAATACGGGCAGGTCGAGAAGGTCTGATCCTGTTGGGGCGGGAAGGCCGAGGGAGTGAACTCCCCCAGTCCCCCTCCTTTTTTCGAGGGTAAGAGCGCCACCGGCCACGGGCGCACCCCCGAACTCACGAAAATAGAAGGGGGCTCGGGGGGATACTTCCCCCCGACTTGCTGTTTATTTCGGCACCCCAGACCGTCTCGCAGGGCTGCCCTGTCCCGGGATCGTCATTTGGTGGTGGACGGGGTGGGGTAGGGGGTGTAGACCCCGCCCCTCACTCGCACCGACGGACGCGGGAGGCCCCCTTTTGGGGCCGCCACCACCGCGCGCCCCGGTTTCCAGGGGATTTCTCATGGCGAAGAAGATCGTCGGCTATATCAAGCTGCAGATCCCGGCCGGCAAGGCGAACCCGTCGCCGCCGGTGGGCCCGGCGCTGGGTCAGCGCGGCCTGAACATCATGCAGTTCGTGAAGGAGTTCAACGCGGCGACCCAGGGTATGGAGCCCGGCACGCCGACGCCGGTGGTGATCACCGCGTTCTCGGACCGCTCCTTCTCCTTCATCACCAAGACGCCGCCGAACACCTACTTCCTGCTCAAGGCGGCCAAGATCGACAAGGGCACGCAGACCCCGGGCAAGGGCGCCACGGTGGGCCGCGTGACCAAGACGCAGCTGCGCGAGATCGCGGCCGTGAAGATGAAGGACATGAACTGCGAGGACGTGGAGGCCGCCGTGCGCATGCTCGCCGGGTCGGCCCGGTCCATGGGTATGACCGTGGTGGAGGGCTGACGCGATGGCCGGCAAGCGCCTGAAGAAGCTCGTCGAAGGGCTGGACCTGGAGAAGAACTACGGCCTCGACGAGGCCATCAAGCTGGTGAAGGCCAATGCCAACGCCAAGTTCGATGAGACCGTCGAGATCTCGATGAACCTGGGCATCGACCCGCGCCACGCCGACCAGATGGTCCGCGGCGTGGTCGGCCTGCCCAACGGCACCGGCAAGACCGTGCGCGTGGGCGTGTTCGCCCGCGGCGCAAAGGCCGAGGAGGCCGCGGCCGCCGGGGCCGACGTGGTGGGCGCCGACGACCTGGCCGAGGCCGTGCAGGGCGGCAAGATCGACTTCGACCGCTGCATCGCCACGCCCGACATGATGGCGCTGGTGGGCCGGCTGGGTAAGATCCTGGGCCCGCGCGGCCTGATGCCGAACCCCAAGCTGGGCACCGTCACCATGGACGTCCGCGGCGCCGTGACGGCGGCCAAGGCCGGCCAGGTGGAGTTCCGGGCCGAGAAGGCGGGCATCGTGCATGCCGGCATCGGCAAGGCCTCCTTCGACGACGGCAAGCTGCTGGAGAATGCGCGGGCCTTCGTGGACGCCATTCAGAAGGCGCGGCCGACGGGGGCCAAGGGCACCTACGTGAAGAAGGTGGCGCTGAGCTCCTCCATGGGTCCGGGCGTCAAGGTCGACATCGCCAACCTGGCGGGCTGACCCCAAGGAATACGCTTCCCCCCCGGGGGAGGCGGGCAGGGTGCGGCGCCCAGCGTGCCGCGCCCGGAAGACCTGTCGAAGACCGTGGGTGGCCCGGGCGTGGGCCTTGATGCGGCGGAGGCCGCGCCAACGGTAGATGGGGTGCCGATGTTGATCTGGTTCGCGGCGGGGCTCCGGTCCCGCCTAGGCTGTTCGGCTTGGTTTTCCCTCTCGCAGGCTGATTGAGGGAGTGCGGCACCTGCCGCCCTTCCGCTTGAACCGGCCGGAGCCCCTCCACCAGGCCCCGGTCACCGATGGAGACGGGAGTTGGACCGTACGGAGAAGCGCGACTTTGTCGCGAACCTCGCCGGCGTGTTCGCCGAGACCTCCTTCGTCCTGGTCGCCCAGAACAAGGGCATGACCGTGGCCGAGGTGAGCGATCTCCGGCGGCGCATGCGCGGCGCGGGCGCGACCTACAAGGTCGCGAAGAACCGCCTGGCCGGCCTCGCCCTCGATGGTACCCGCTTCCAGGGCATCACGCCGCTGCTGAAGGGTCCGACCGCGCTCGCGTGGTCCAAGGACCCCGTGGCCGTGGCGAAGACCGCCGTGGAATTCGCCAGGACGAACGACAAGTTCGTGATCCTCGGCGGTGCGCTCGGGACCCAGAGCCTTGCCCCCGACGGGATCAAGGCGCTGTCCGAGCTGCCGTCGCTGGAAACGCTGCGGGCGCAGCTGGTGGGTCTGATCCAGACCCCCGCGACGCGCATCGCCGGCGTGCTGCAGGCGCCCGCCGGGCAGCTGGCGCGGGTTTTCGGGGCGTACGCCAAGAAGGACGAGGCGCAGGACGGGGCGGAAGCCGCCTAACGCGTCGCGGTCCGGCCGGTTGCCCCCGCGGCGCCGGGCCGGGCTTGCAAACACCAAGCCAAGCCACTAGATCGAAGGACACACGAAATGGCTGATCTCGCGAAGCTCGTTGACGAGCTGTCGACCCTCACGGTTCTCGAGGCCGCTGAGCTTTCCAAGATGCTCGAGGAGAAGTGGGGCGTTTCCGCCGCCGCTCCCGTGGCCGTGGCCGCCGCTCCGGCCGCCGGTGGCGCCGCCGCTGCCCCCGCCGAGGAGCAGACGGAGTTCACCGTGACGCTGGCCGCCGCCGGCGACAAGAAGATCAACGTGATCAAGGAGATCCGTACGATCACCGGCCTGGGCCTGAAGGAGGCCAAGGACCTGGTCGAGGGCGCTCCGAAGGTGATCAAGGAAGCCGCTTCCAAGGACGAGGCGGAGAAGATCCGCAAGGTCCTCGAGGAGAACGGTGCCAAGGTCGAGGTCAAGTAAGACCGAAGGCAGCTTCCGGCCCCAGTGCGCGAGCGCCGGGGCCGGCGAAGGTTTTGCGAAGGGCAGGGTGGAATTCCGAAACGGTCGGAGTCCCGCCCTCGCCTGCGTTTTCCCGGACCAGTTCTCCATTCGGGGGCGACTGGTCCCGGTAAACGCGGGGCATCACTCCAGGGTGCATCCCCTCGGCGGGTTCGGTGTCCGCACCGGCCGGCCGGAGTAGAGAAGGAAGCAAGGCGCGCATGAACGCTATCGGAAAGCCGTTCGAGGGCAAGGGCCTCACCAACCGGAAGCGCATCCGCAAGTCCTTCGGGCGCCTGCCCGAAGTGGCGCCGATGCCCAACCTCATCGATGTCCAGCGCGCCTCCTACGAAGCTTTCCTGCAGATGGGCGTGGACCCGGACGTACGGGTGCAGAATGGGCTGCAGGAAGTGTTCCGCTCGGTGTTCCCGATCGACGACTTCGCCGGCCGCGGCCGGTTGGAGTTCGTGCAGTACGAGCTGGAAGAGCCGAAGTACGACGTCGAGGAGTGCATGCAGCGCGGGCTGACTTTCGCCGCGCCGCTGAAGGTGCGCCTGCGCCTGATCGTGTGGGATATCGACGAGGACACCGGCTCCCGCTCGGTCCGCGATATCAAGGAGCAGGACGTCTACATGGGCGACATGCCCCTGATGACGGACAACGGCACCTTCATCATCAACGGCACCGAGCGCGTCATCGTGTCGCAGATGCACCGCTCGCCGGGCGTGTTCTTCGACCACGACAAGGGCAAGACCCACTCCTCGGGCAAGTACCTCTTCGCGGCGCGGGTGATCCCCTACCGCGGCTCGTGGCTGGACTTCGAGTTCGACGCCAAGGACATCTGCTACGTCCGCATCGACCGCAAGCGGAAGCTGCCGGCGACGACGCTGCTCTACGCCCTCGACAGCGAGGCGACGGAGAAGCTGCGCGCCGAGCGTGGCGCCACGCCTCTGGAGCCGGGCGAGGTGCGCGGCATGGACGCCGAGGAGATCCTGCGGACCTTCTACGGCACCGTGATGTTCTCGCGCGGTCCGAAGGGCTGGTCGCGGCCGTTCCAGCCGGAAAGCTTCCGCGGCGTGAAGCTGCTGGAAGACATGGTGGACGCCGAGAGCGGCAAGGTGGTGGCCGCCAAGGACACCAAGCTGACGCCGCGCGTGGCCCGCAAGATCGCCGAGGAGGGCACCAAGGAGGTGCTGGTGGGTCGTCCCGACCTGCTGGGCCGCTTCGTGGCCGAGGACCTGGTGGACTACACCACCGGCGAGATCCACGCCGAGGCCGGCGACGAGCTGACCGAGCCCAAGCTCGCGGCGATCGAGGCGGCCGGCTACGACAAGCTGCCGACGCTGGCGATCGACCAGTCCGTGGGGCCGTGGATGCGCAACACGCTGGCGGTGGACAAGGCCACCAACCGCGACGAAGCGCTGATGGACATCTACCGGGTGATGCGCCCGGGCGAGCCGCCGACCCCCGAAACGGCCGAGACGCTGTTCCGCGGGCTGTTCTTCGACGGCGAGCGCTACGACCTGTCTGCCGTGGGCCGCGTGAAGATGAACATGCGCCTGGGCTTCAAGCTGGACGACGTGCCGGACACGCAGCGCACGCTGCGCAAGGCCGACATCCTGGCCACCGTGCGCACCCTGCTGGAGCTGAAGGACGGCAAGGGCCAGATTGACGACATCGACAACCTCGGCAACCGCCGGGTGCGTTCGGTCGGCGAGCTGATGGAGAACCAGTACCGCGTCGGCCTGCTGCGGATGGAGCGCGCGATCAAGGAGCGCATGGGGTCGGTCGACATCGACACCGTGATGCCCCACGACCTGATCAACGCGAAGCCGGCGGCGGCGGCGGTGCGGGAGTTCTTCGGCTCCTCGCAGCTGAGCCAGTTCATGGACCAGACCAACCCGCTGTCGGAAGTGACGCACAAGCGTCGCCTTTCGGCCCTGGGCCCGGGCGGTCTGACCCGTGAGCGTGCCGGCTTCGAGGTGCGCGACGTGCACCCGACACATTACGGCCGCATCTGCCCGATCGAGACGCCGGAAGGCCCGAACATCGGCCTGATCAACAGCCTCGCGACCTTCGCCAAGGTGAACAAGTACGGCTTCATCGAGACGCCGTACCAGATGGTGCAGGACGGCAAGATCGTCGGCGCGCCGCGCTACCTGTCGGCGATGGAGGAGGAGAAGCTCGTCGTCGCGCAGGCCGACGCGGACGTGGATCGCGAGAGCGGCCAGTTCCGTTCCGACCTGGTGAGCGTGCGCCAGGGCGGCGACTTCCGCCTGGTGAAGCCCGAGGAGGTGACGGCGATCGACGTGTCGCCGAAGCAGCTCGTGTCCGTGGCCGCGGCGCTGATCCCGTTCCTGGAGAACGACGACGCCAACCGCGCGCTGATGGGCTCCAACATGATGCGGCAGGCCGTGCCGCTGGTGAAGTCCGACGCGCCGCTGGTGGGCACGGGCATGGAGGCCGCGGTGGCGCGGGACTCCGGCGCGACCATCGTGGCCAAGCGCGACGGCGTGATCGACAGCATCGACGGCGCGCGCATCGTGGTGCGGGCGTCCGCCGAGGACGGCACGACGCGGGGCGTGGACATCTATCGGCTGCGCAAGTTCCAGCGCTCCAACCAGAGCACCTGCATCAACCAGCGCCCGCTGGTGAAGGTGGGCGACCGCGTGGTGGCCGGCGACATCATCGCCGACGGCCCGAGCACGGAGCTGGGCGAGCTGGCGCTGGGGCGCAACGTGATGTGCGCCTTCATGCCCTGGAACGGCTACAACTTCGAGGACTCGATCCTCATCTCCGAGCGGATCGCGCAGGACGACGTGTTCACGTCGATCCACATCGACGAGTTCGAGGTGATGGCCCGCGACACCAAGCTGGGCCAGGAGGAGATCACCCGCGACATCCCGAATGTCGGCGAGGAGGCGCTGCGCAACCTAGACGAGGCCGGCATCGTCTACATCGGCGCCGAGGTGAACCCGGGCGACATCCTGGTGGGCAAGGTGACGCCCAAGGGCGAGAGCCCGATGACGCCGGAGGAGAAGCTGCTCCGCGCCATCTTCGGCGAGAAGGCGTCGGACGTGCGCGATACCTCGCTGCGCCTGCCGCCCGGCGTGTCCGGCACCATCGTCGACGTGCGGGTGTTCTCCCGCCGCGGCGTGGACAAGGACGAGCGCGCCATGGCAATCGAGCGCGCTGAGATCGAGCGCCTGGCCAAGGACCGCGACGACGAGCGGGCCATCCAGGAGCGGAGCTTCCACTCGCGCCTGCGCGAGCGGCTGCTGAACCGCAAGGCTTCCGGCGGCTTCAAGGGCGTCAAGTCGGGCACGGTCATCACCGACGAGGTGCTGAACGAGTTCAACAAGGCGACCTGGCGGCAGATCGGCGTGGCGGACGACGCCGCGATGGCCGAGATTGAGGCGCTGAAGCGCGAGTTCGACGCGGCTGTCGAGCGCCTGCAGAAGCGCTTCGAGAGCAAGGTCGAGAAGCTGCAGCGCGGCGACGAGCTGCCGCCCGGCGTGATGAAGATGGTCAAGGTCTTCGTCGCGGTGAAGCGGAAGCTGCAGCCGGGCGACAAGATGGCCGGCCGTCACGGCAACAAGGGCGTGGTGTCGCGCGTGGTGCCCATCGAGGACATGCCGTTCCTTGAGGACGGGCGCGCGGTGGACCTAGTGCTGAACCCGCTGGGCGTGCCGTCGCGCATGAACATCGGCCAGATCCTCGAGACACACCTGGGCTGGGCCTGCGCCAACCTGGGCCGCCAGGTGGGCGAGCTGGTGGACGACTACCGTCGCGCCGGGGCAGCCCGCGAGGCGCTGGTGGCGAAGCTGCGCGAGATCTACGGCGACGAGATCGTGGACGAGCAGGTCGCCAACATGACCGAGGAGCAGCTGATCGAGCTGGGCGACAACCTGAGCAAGGGCATTCCCATCGCGACGCCGGTGTTCGACGGCGCCCGCATCTCCGACATCGAGGAGATGCTGGGCAAGGCGGGGCTGGAGTCGTCGGGCCAGATGCAGCTGATCGACGGGCGTTCGGGCGAGCTGTTCGAACGCAAGGTGACGGTGGGCTACATCTACATGCTCAAGCTGCACCACCTGGTGGACGACAAGATCCACGCGCGGTCGATCGGCCCCTACTCGCTGGTCACGCAGCAGCCGCTGGGCGGCAAGGCGCAGTTCGGCGGCCAGCGCTTCGGCGAGATGGAGGTCTGGGCGCTGGAAGCCTACGGCGCCGCCTACACGCTGCAGGAGATGCTGACGGTGAAGTCGGACGACGTGTCCGGCCGCACCAAGGTCTACGAGGCGATCGTCCGCGACCAGGACAGCTTCGAGGCCGGCATCCCCGAGAGCTTCAACGTTCTGACCAAGGAGCTGAAGTCCCTGGGCCTGAACGTGGACCTCGAAACCCGCGGCAACTGATTTCCTGAGGATCGCGCCGGCCCCACACCAGCGGGGCCGGCCGCTGATACGCGCGGTGCCGCAACCCTCGCAGGAGGGGAGGGCGTCGCAGGCTGGACGAGAAGGAAGGCCCCATGAACGAGCTGATGAAGATCCTTGGCCAGACCGGCCAGGCTGTGACCTTCGACCAGATCAAGATCACCATCGCCTCCCCGGAGCAGATCCGCTCCTGGAGCTACGGTGAGATCAAGAAGCCCGAGACGATCAACTACCGCACCTTCAAGCCGGAGCGGGACGGGCTGTTCTGCGCGCGCATCTTCGGTCCCATCAAGGACTACGAGTGCCTGTGCGGCAAGTACAAGCGGATGAAGTTCCGCGGCATCATTTGCGAGAAGTGCGGCGTCGAGGTGACGCTGGCCAAGGTGCGCCGCGAGCGCATGGGCCACATCGAGCTGGCCTCCCCCGTCGCGCATATCTGGTTCATGAAGTCGCTGCCCTCGCGCGTCGGCCTGATGGTCGACATGTCGCTGAAGGAGCTGGAGAAGGTCCTGTACTTCGAGAGCTACGTGGTTCTCGAGCCGGGCCTGACCGATCTCAAGCTGCACCAGCTGCTGACCGAGGACCAGTTCCAGGACAAGCAGGACGAGTTCGGCGAGGACGCCTTCTCCGTCGGCATCGGTGCCGAGGCCGTGAAGCAGATGCTGACCGGCATCGAGCTGGGTAAGGAGAGCACCCGGCTGCGCGCCGAGCTGAAGGAGACGACCTCCGAGGCCAAGCGCAAGAAGCTGGTGAAGCGGCTGAAGCTAATCGAGAGCTTCGCCGAGGGTGGCGCGCGCCCGGACTGGATGATCCTGGACGTCGTGCCGGTGATCCCGCCCGAGCTGCGCCCGCTGGTGCCGCTGGACGGCGGCCGCTTCGCGACCTCCGACCTCAATGACCTGTACCGCCGCGTCATCAACCGCAACAACCGGTTGAAGCGGCTGATCGAGCTGCGCGCGCCCGACATCATCGTGCGCAACGAGAAGCGCATGCTGCAGGAAGCGGTGGACGCGCTGTTCGACAACGGCCGTCGCGGCCGGGCGATCACGGGCGCCAACAAGCGGCCGCTGAAGTCGCTGAGCGACATGCTGAAGGGCAAGCAGGGTCGGTTCCGGCAGAACCTGCTGGGCAAGCGCGTCGACTACTCGGGCCGTTCGGTGATCGTGGTGGGTCCCGAGCTGAAGCTGCACCAGTGCGGCCTGCCGAAGAAGATGGCGCTGGAGCTGTTCAAGCCGTTCATCTACTCGAAGCTCGAGAAGTACGGTCACGCCACGACCATCAAGGCCGCCAAGCGGATGGTGGAGAAGGAGCGTCCCGAGGTTTGGGACATCCTGGAGGAGGTGATCCGCGAGCACCCGGTGATGCTGAACCGGGCGCCGACGCTGCACCGGCTGGGCATCCAGGCCTTCGAGCCGATCCTGGTCGAGGGCAAGGCGATCCAGCTGCACCCGCTGGTCTGCACCGCCTTCAACGCGGACTTCGACGGCGACCAGATGGCTGTGCACGTCCCGCTGAGCCTCGAGGCCCAGCTGGAAGCGCGCGTGCTGATGATGTCCACCAACAACATCCTCAGCCCCGCGAACGGCAAGCCGATCATCGTGCCGTCGCAGGACATCGTGCTCGGGCTGTACTACCTCAGCCTCGAGACGCCGGAGTACCGCGAGGCCGATGAGCAGAAGGCCCCGGCCTTCTCCGACATGGGCGAGATCGAGCAGGCGCTGGCCGCCGGCCACATCACGCTGCACTCCAAGATCCGCGCGCGCCGCCAGGCGGTGGACGCGGAAGGCAAGGTGCGGACGGAGCGGGTGGCCACCACGGCCGGCCGCATGATGATGGGCGCGCTGCTGCCGCTGCACCACGCGGTGCCCTACTCGCTGATCAACCGGCAGCTGACCAAGAAGACCATCTCCGACGTGATGGACGCGGTGTACCGTCACTGCGGCCAGAAGGAATCGGTGATCTTCGCCGACCGGCTGATGGGGCTGGGCTTCCGGAATGCGGCCAAGGCCGGCATCTCCTTCGGCAAGGACGACATGATGATCCCGGCCTCCAAGGGCGGGATGATCGATCGCACCAAGAACGAGGTGAAGGAGTTCGAGCAGCAGTACCTCGACGGCCTGATCACCGCGGGCGAGCGTTACAACAAGGTGGTGGACGCCTGGTCGCGCGCGACCGAGGAGGTCGCCGGCGCGATGATGAAGGAGATCTCGCGGCAGGAGGCGGGCAAGCCCACCAACTCCGTGTGGATGATGTCGCATTCCGGTGCCCGCGGTTCGCCGGCGCAGATGCGCCAGCTTGCCGGCATGCGCGGCCTGATGGCCAAGCCCTCGGGCGAGATCATCGAGCAGCCGATCATCGCCAACTTCAAGGAAGGCCTGAGCGTGCTGGAGTACTTCAACTCCACGCACGGTGCCCGGAAGGGCCTGGCCGATACGGCGCTGAAGACGGCGAACTCCGGCTACCTGACCCGCCGTCTGGTGGACGTGGCGCAGGACTGCATCATCGTCGCCAATGACTGCGGCACCGAGCGCGGCATCACCGTTCGCGCGGTGCTGGACGGCGGCGAGGTGGTGTCCTCGCTGAGCGAGCGCATCCTGGGCCGCACCATCCAGCGCGACGTGGTGGACCCGGAAAGCGGGGCTGTGGTCGCGGCGCGCAACACGCTGGTGGAGGAGGCCGAGGCTGACCGCATCGAGAAGGCTGGCGTCGAGGAGGTTTATATCCGCTCGGTGCTGACCTGCGAGGCGGGCGTGGGCGTCTGCGGCCATTGCTACGGCCGTGACCTGGCGCGCGGCACCCCGGTCAACGTGGGCGAGGCGGTCGGCGTGATCGCGGCGCAGTCCATCGGCGAGCCGGGTACGCAGCTGACCATGCGGACCTTCCACATCGGCGGCGCCGCCCAGCGCGGGGCGGAGCAGTCGGCGGTGGAGGCCACGACCGACGCCACGGTGCGCATCACCAACCTCGCCCTGGTGCAGAACAGCCAGGGCAACCCGGTGGTGATGAGCCGCAACTGCGAGGTCGCGCTGATCGACGCCCAGGGCCGCGAGCGCGCACGGTTCCGCGTGCCCTACGGTGCCCGAATCCTGACGGAGGAGGGCGCGCAGGTCACGCGCGGGCAGAAGCTGGCGGAATGGGACCCCTTCACCCTGCCGATCATCACCGAGCAGAACGGCACGGTGGAGTATGCCGACCTGATCGAGGGCATCACCCTGGTCGAGCGCACGGACGAAGTGACCGGGCTCTCCTCCAAGGTGGTGGTGGACTATAAGCAGGGCGCCAAGGGTGCCGAGCTGCGTCCCCGGCTGCTGCTGAAGGACGAGCGCGGCAACGTGGTGAAGCTGCCCAACGGCGCCGAGGCCCGGTACTTCCTGAGCCCCGACACCATCCTGTCGGCGGATAACGGGAACTCCGTGCACGCGGGCGACGTCATCGCCCGGCTGCCGCGCGAATCGTCCAAGACCCGCGACATCACCGGCGGTCTGCCGCGGGTGGCGGAGCTGTTTGAGGCGCGTCGTCCCAAGGACGCGGCGATCATCTCCGACATCGACGGGCGGGTGGAGTTCGGCAAGGACTACAAGGCCAAGCGCCGGATCGTGGTGAAGGCCGACGTGCCCGAGGGCGAGCCGCCGATCGAGCGCGAGTACCTCGTGCCGAAGGGCAAGCACGTGTCGGTGCAGGAAGGCGACTACGTCAAGGCGGGCGATCCGCTGGTGGACGGGCCGCGCGTCCCGCACGACATCCTGCGGGTGCTCGGCGTCGAGGCGCTGGCCAACTACCTGGTGAACGAGATCCAGGACGTCTATCGACTGCAGGGCGTGAAGATCAACGACAAGCACATCGAGGTGATCGTTCGCCAGATGCTGCAGAAGGTCGAGGTCCTGGAGCCGGGCGACACCACCTACCTGATCGGGGAGCAGGTGGACCGGATCGAGTTCGAGCAGGAGAACGACCGTCGCCTGGAAGCTAAGGAGCGGCCCGCCCGGGCCGAGCCGGTGCTGCAGGGCATCACCAAGGCGTCGCTGCAGACCAACTCCTTCATCTCCGCGGCCTCCTTCCAGGAGACCACCCGCGTGCTGACCGAGGCCGCCGTGGCGGGCAAGATCGACACGCTGGCGGGGCTGAAGGAGAACGTCATCGTCGGGCGCCTGATCCCGGCGGGTACGGGTTCCGTGATGAACACGCTGCGTGGCCTGGCGGCGCAGAAGGACAAGGGACGGCTGCCGGTCGCCACCCCGGCGCTGCCCGGTGCCGGGGACCAGCAGGCGGCCGAATAAGCCGCTGTTTTCGCTGCTGCGTGCGGCCCTGCGCCGCACGCATGACAGGGCCGGAACCTTCGGGTTCCGGCCTTTCGTTTAGGAGAGCGTTCGCGCTTGACTCGGAAGGGGGGGAGGCGTAGGTCTCCGCCCCTCGACGGGGGCTTCGGTCCTCAAAAAGTGTTCTTGGACGACAGCTCTGCGTCGCCGGTACCGGCCCCAACGTTTCGGGGCCCGAGGCCGGGGGTGAGACGGTGGCCCGAAGGGTGCGGAAACGCGCCCGTCTCGGGCCCGCTCGCATGGCGAGGGCTGGCGGCCTCCGGGACGGGTTCACGAAGGGGCGTCATGCCGACCATCAATCAGCTCATCGCCCAGGGGCGCGAGCCGAAGCCGAGCCGCAACAAGGTGCCGGCGCTGCAGGGCTGCCCGCAGAAGCGGGGCGTGTGCACGCGCGTCTACACCACGACGCCGAAGAAGCCGAACTCCGCGCTTCGTAAGGTGGCCAAGGTTCGCCTCACCAACGGCTACGAAGTGGTGAGCTACATCCCCGGTGAGGGGCACAACCTGCAGGAACACTCCGTGGTCCTGATCCGTGGCGGCCGCGTGAAGGACCTTCCGGGCGTGCGCTACCACATTCTGCGCGGCGTGCTGGACACGCAGGGCATCGCCAAGCGTCGTCAGCGCCGGTCGCTGTACGGCGCCAAGCGGCCGAAGTGAGGAAGTAGAGGAATGTCGCGTCGTCACCGCGCCGAGAAGCGTGAAGTCCTGCCGGACCCGAAGTTCGGCGACATCGTGCTCAGCCGTTTCATGAACGTGCTGATGTACGACGGCAAGAAGAGCACCGCCGAGGGCATCGTCTACGCGGCGATGGACACGCTGAAGCGTCGCGCCGGCCCGCAGGCCGACCCGCTGCGCGTGTTCCACGAGGCGATGGACAACGTGAAGCCGGCCGTGGAAGTGCGCTCCCGCCGCGTCGGCGGCGCGACCTACCAGGTGCCCGTCGAGGTGCGGCCGGAGCGGCGCCAGGCGCTGGCGATCCGGTGGCTGATCGACAGCGCGCGCAAGCGCGGCGAGAGCACCATGGAAGAACGCCTTTCGGGCGAGCTGATGGACGCGGCCAACAACCGCGGCACGGCCGTCAAGAAGCGCGAAGACACGCACCGGATGGCAGAGGCCAACAAGGCCTTCAGCCACTACCGCTGGTAACAAGAACCCCGATCTTTAGAGAGACACGACCATGGCGAAGGCGAAGTTCGAGCGGACGAAGCCGCACTGCAACATCGGCACGATCGGGCATGTGGATCACGGCAAGACGTCGCTGACGGCGGCGATCACGAAGGTGCTGGCGAAGAAGGGCGGTGCGACGTTCACGGCCTACGACCAGATCGACAAGGCGCCGGAAGAGCGTGCGCGCGGGATCACGATCTCGACGGCGCACGTGGAGTACGAGACGGACAACCGGCACTACGCGCACGTGGACTGCCCCGGCCACGCTGACTACGTGAAGAACATGATCACGGGGGCTGCGCAGATGGACGGCGCGATCCTGGTGGTGTCGGCCGCCGACGGCCCGATGCCGCAGACGCGCGAGCACATCCTGCTGGCCCGCCAGGTGGGCGTGCCCGCGCTGGTGGTGTTCCTGAACAAGGTCGACATGGCCGACCCCGACCTGCTGGAGCTGGTGGAGATGGAGGTGCGCGAGCTGCTGTCCTCCTACCAGTTCCCCGGCGACGACATCCCGATCGTGCAGGGCTCGGCGCTGATGGCGCTGGAAGACAAGCAGCCCGAGATCGGCGAGCAGGCGGTGCTGAAGCTGATGGCCGAGGTGGACCGCTACATCCCGCAGCCCGAGCGCGCGGTGGACCGCCCCTTCCTGATGCCGGTGGAGGACGTGTTCTCGATCTCCGGCCGCGGCACGGTGGTGACGGGGCGCGTGGAGCGCGGGATCATCAAGGTGGGTGAGGAAGTCGAGATCGTGGGCCTGAAGGACACGGTCAAGACGACGGTCACGGGTGTGGAGATGTTCCGCAAGCTGCTGGACAGCGGCATGGCGGGCGACAACATCGGCGCGCTGCTGCGCGGCACCAAGCGCGAGGACGTGGAGCGCGGCCAGGTGCTGGCGGCTCCCGGCTCGATCAAGCCGCACGCCAAGTTCAAGGCCGAGGCCTACGTGCTGACCAAGGAAGAGGGCGGCCGGCACACGCCGTTCTTCACCAACTACCGGCCGCAGTTCTACTTCCGCACCACGGACGTGACGGGCGTGGTGAAGCTGCCCGAGGGCGTGGAGATGGTGATGCCGGGCGACAACGTGTCGATGGAGGTCGAGCTGATCGCCCCCATCGCCATGGATGAGGGCCTGCGCTTCGCCATCCGCGAGGGTGGCCGCACCGTCGGCGCCGGCGTCGTCGCCAGCATCACGGTGTAATCAGACATGGCCGATGCGCAAAACATCCGGATCCGCCTCAAGGCGTTCGATCACCGCGTGCTGGATGGCAGCACGCGGGAGATCGTGAACACCGCGAAGCGGACCGGCGCGCGGGTGCGGGGTCCTATCCCGCTGCCCACGCACATCGAGCGGTTCACCGTGAACCGTTCTCCGCACGTCGATAAGAAGTCGCGCGAGCAGTTCGAGATTCGGACGCACCGCCGGCTGCTCGACATCGTCGACCCCACTCCGCAGACCGTGGACGCGCTGATGAAGCTCGACCTGGCCTCCGGCGTGGACGTCGAAATCAAGATCTGAGGCCGGGGGACAATAGCCATGGCCGCGACTAACGGCCGATCCGGCCTGATCGCCAAGAAGCTGGGCATGTCCCGGCTGTTCAATGAGGACGGTTCGACCGTGCCCGTGACCGTGTTGCACGTCGATGAGGTGCGCGTGGTCTCGACCCGGACCGCGGAGAAAGACGGCTACGTCGCCGTCCAGCTCGGCGCCGGGCGGGCCAAGGTGAAGAACGTCTCCAAGCCCAACAAGGGTCACTTCGCGAAGGCCGGCGTGGAAGCGCCTGCCAAGCTGGTGGAGTTCCGCGTCGCTGCCGACGCGGTGCTGGAAACCGGTGCGACGCTGAGCCCCGCGCATTTCGTCAAGGGCCAGAAGGTCGACGTGACGGGCGTGAGCAAGGGCAAGGGCTTTGCCGGCGCCATGAAGCGCTGGAACTTCCGCGGCCTGGAAGCGACCCACGGCGTGTCCGTGTCGCACCGCTCGCACGGTTCCACGGGCAACCGCCAGGATCCGGGCAAGACCTTCAAGAACAAGAAGATGGCGGGCCATCTCGGTGTCGAGCGCATCACCACCCAGAACCTGGTGATCGCGGGCGTGGACTCCGAGAAGGGGCTGCTGCTGGTCAAGGGCGCCATTCCCGGCGCGACTGGTGGCTGGGTCGTGGTGCGCGATGCCGTGAAGCGCGCGCGTCACGCCGATGCGCCGTATCCGGCCTGAGGCGTAGAGCGATGCAGATCAAGGTCATCACCCTGGACAACGCCGAGGCTGGCGAGCTGGAGCTGCCCGAGGCAGTGTTCGGCGCGACGCCGCGGCGCGACATCATGGCGCGCGTGGTGCAGTGGCAGCTCGCCAAGCGGCGGGCCGGCACGCACAAGGTCAAGGGCATGGGCGAAGTGTCCGGCACGACCAAGAAGCCGTACCGGCAGAAGGGCACGGGCAACGCCCGCCAGGGCTCGCTGCGCGCGCCGCAGTTCCGCACCGGCGGGATCGTGCACGGCCCGGTGGTCCGCGACCACGGCTACAGCCTGAACAAGAAGGTCCGTCGTCTCGGCCTGATCTCGGCGCTGAGCCAGAAGGCCGCCGAGGGCAAGCTGGTGGTCATCGACCTGCCCGGCGACGCGGCGAAGACCAGCCGTCTGGCCGCGCAGGTCAAGGCGCTGGGCTGGACCAGTGCACTGGTGGTGGACGCGACCCCGGAGGAAGGCTTCGTCCGGGCCGCGCGCAACCTGCCCAAGGTGCAGGTGATGCCGACCGTCGGTGCCAACGTGTACGACATCCTGAAGCACGACGTGCTCGCGGTGACGCGGGCGGGCGTCGAGGCCCTGAAGGAGCGGCTGGCGTGAGCGAGACGCAGGAAAAGGCCAAGCGTCCGATCATCGGGCGCGAGAAGATGTACCAGACCATCCTCTCGCCCGTGGTGACGGAAAAGGCGACGGCGCTGAACGAGCAGAGCCAGGTGACCTTCAAGGTCGCGATCACGGCCACCAAGCCGGAGATCAAGGCGGCGGTGGAGGGCCTGTTCGGGGTCAACGTGCTGGCCGTGAACACCCTGGTGGTGAAGGGCAAGTCCAAGCGCTTCAAGGGTCGTCCCGGCCAGCGCTCTGACTGGAAGAAGGCGATGGTGAAGCTGGCGGAAGGCCAGTCCATCGACCTCACGACGGGGCTCGCGTAAGCCATGGCATTGAAGAACTTCAACCCGATCACCCCGTCCCTTCGCGGGACGGTGCTGGTGAACCGGTCCGAGCTGTGGAAGGGCGCGCCCGTCAAGCAGCTGACCGAGGGCAAGAAGCACTCGGGCGGCCGCAACGTGCATGGCCGCATCACCGTGCGGTTCCGGGGCGGCGGACACAAGCAGTCCTACCGCTACATCGACTTCAAGCGGCGCGACAAGTTCAACGTGCCCGCCACGGTCGAGCGGCTGGAATATGACCCGAACCGCACCGCCTGGATCGCGCTGCTGAAGTACCAGGACGGCGAGCTCGCCTATATCCTGGCGCCGCAGCGGCTCAAGGCCGGCGATACGGTGATCGCGGGCGATCGCGTGGACATCAAGCCGGGCAACGCCATGCCGCTGAGCGGCATCCCCGTCGGCACCATCATCCACAACGTGGAGATGAAGGCCGGTGCGGGCGGCAAGGTGGCGCGTTCTGCGGGCACCTACTGCCAGCTGGTCGGCAAGGATGTCGGCTACGCGCAGGTCAAGCTGATGTCGGGCGAGCTGCGGCTGGTGCGGGCGGAGTGCATGGCGTCGATCGGCGCCGTGTCCAACCCGGACAACAGCAACCAGCAGCTCGGTAAGGCCGGTCGCTCCCGCTGGCTGGGGCGCAAGCCGCACAACCGCGGCGTGGTGATGAACCCGGTCGACCACCCGCATGGCGGTGGTGAGGGCCGGACCTCCGGTGGCCGTCACCCCGTGACGCCCTGGGGCAAGCCGACCAAGGGCTACAAGACCCGCACCAACAAGCGGACGGACAGCCTCATCGTGCGCCGCCGCAACGCGACGAAGGGCTGACGGCGATGGCGCGCAGCGTATGGAAGGGGCCGTTCGTGGACGGCTACCTGTTGAACAAGGCGGAAGCGGCACGGAACTCTACGCGGAACGAGATCATCAAGATCTGGACCCGCCGGAGCACGATCCTGCCGCAGTTCGTCGGGCTGACCTTCGGGGTGTACAACGGCAAGAAGTTCATCCCCGTGCAGGTCAACGAGAACATGGTGGGCCACAAGTTCGGCGAGTTCTCGCCGACGCGGACCTTCACCGGCCACTCGTCGGACAAGAAGGCGAAGCGGGGCTAAGCCATGAGCAAGCCGAAGCACGAGCGTGGCCTGGCCGAGACCGAGGCGCAGGCGGTCACCCGCAACATCCGGGTCAGCCCTCGCAAGCTGAACCTGGCGGCGGGGCTGATCCGCGGGCGGCGGGCGCAGGACGCGGTCGCGATCCTGACCTTCTCCAAGCGCCGGATCTCCGACACGGTCAAGAAGACGCTGGAAAGCGCGATCGCGAACGCGGAGAACAATCACCAGCTGGACGTCGACAAGCTGGTGGTGTCCCGCGCCGAGGTCGGCCGCGCCGTCGTCATGAAGCGTTTCCACGCGCGTGGGCGTGGCCGTTCCACCCGGATCGAGAAGTGGTTCTCCCACCTCAAGATCGTGGTGGCCGAGCAGCAGGCGGTTGCCGCCGAGCCCGCGCCGCAGCAGGAGGCCGCGTAACATGGGCCATAAAGTCAATCCGATCGGGCTGCGGCTCGGCATCAACCGCACCTGGGACAGCCGCTGGTTCGCCGATGCGGACTATGCCCGGATGCTGCACGACGACCTGAAGCTGCGCGACAAGCTGAAGACGCGCCTCAAGGGTGCCGGCGTGTCGCGGGTGGTGATCGAGCGTCCGGCCAAGAAGCCCCGCGTGACGATCCACGCCGCCCGTCCGGGCGTCGTGATCGGCAAGAAGGGCGCGGATATCGAGGTGCTGCGCAAGGACTTGGCGAAGCTCGCCGGGGCCGAGGTTTCCCTGAACATCATGGAAATCCGCAAGCCCGAGATCGACGCCACCCTGGTGGCCGAGAGCATCGCCCAGCAGCTGGAGCGCCGCGTGGCCTTTCGTCGCGCCATGAAGCGCGCCGTGCAGTCCGCGATGCGCCTGGGCGCCGGCGGCATCCGCATCAACTGCGGTGGCCGTCTGGGCGGCGCCGAGATCGCCCGCATGGAATGGTACCGCGAGGGCCGCGTGCCCCTGCACACCCTCCGCGCGGACATCGATTTCGGCGTGGCGACCGCGAAGACCAACTACGGCACCTGCGGTGTCAAGGTTTGGATCTTCAAGGGCGAGATCCTGGCCCATGATCCGTCGGCGCAGGACAAGCGCGCCGCGGAGCAGGCGCCGCAGCGCTGAGTTGGAATGAACCATGCTGCAACCGAAGCGCACCAAGTTTCGCAAGGCCCATAAGGGCCGCATCCACGGGCTGGCGAAGGGCGGGTTCACCCTGTCCTTCGGCGGCTTCGGCCTGAAGGCGCTGGAGCCGGAGCGCGTGACCGCTCGCCAGATCGAGGCGGCGCGTCGCGCCATCACCCGCGCCATGAAGCGTCAGGGCCGGGTGTGGATCCGCATCTTCCCGGACGTTCCCGTGTCCACCAAGCCCGCGGAAGTCCGCATGGGCTCGGGCAAGGGGGCGCCCGAGTACTGGGTGGCCCGGGTGAAGCCCGGCCGCATGATGTTCGAGATCGACGGCGTCACCGCCGAGACGGCCCGCGAGGCGCTGTCGCTCGGTGCGGCCAAGCTGCCGATCAAGACCAAGTTCGTGACGCGCCTCGGCGCGGAGGCGTAATTCGATGACCAAGATCGCCGACGTCCGGGCCAAGAGCCCGGACGAGTTGAAGACGATGCTGCTGGACCTCCGCAAGGAGCAGTTCAACCTGCGCTTCCAGCGCGCAACAGGCCAGCTTGAGGCGGTTTCCCGCATCAAGCTGGTGCGTCGCGACATCGCGCGTGTTAAGACGGTGCTGGGCCAGCAGGCCCAATCCACCACCAAGGCCTGACGAGGAGACCCCGGCAATGCCGAAGCGCGTCCTCACCGGGCGGGTTGTCAGCGACAAGATGGAGAAGACGGTCACCGTCCTCGTCGAACGTCGCGTGATGCATCCGCTCTACAAGAAGTTCATCAAGCGTTCGGGCAAGTACGCCGCGCACGATGAAGCCAACCTGTGCAAGGAAGGCGACACCGTCCGCATCGAGGAATGCCGCCCGATCAGCAAGCGCAAGAGCTGGCTGGTGATCGCCCGTAACGGTGAGGACGTCGAGCGTCCCGCCGGCTACGAGGTGTTCGCCGAGGCCGAGGCTCCCGCCGAAGGGGCCGCCGCATGATCCAGGTCGAGAGCAACCTCGACGTCGCCGACAATTCCGGCGCGCGCCGGGTCCAGTGCATCAAGGTGCTGGGCGGTTCCAAGCGCAAGACGGCGTCGGTGGGCGATATCATCGTGGTGTCCGTGAAGGACGCCATCCCGCGCGCCAAGGTCAAGAAGGGCGAGGTCCACCGGGCCGTGATCGTCCGCACCGCCTATCCGGTTCGCCGGGTGGACGGGACGGCGATCCGTTTCGACAACAACGCCGCCGTGCTGATCAACAAGGCCGGCGAGCCGATCGGGACCCGCATCTTCGGACCCGTCGTGCGCGAGCTGCGCGCGCGGCGCTACATGAAGATCATCTCCCTGGCTCCGGAGGTGCTGTGATGGCCGCGAAGATCCGCAAGGGCGACCGCGTCGTCGTCATCACCGGTTCCGACAAGGGGAACGAGGGTGAGGTCCTGCGCGTGCTGCCGGTCGATGGCCGCGCGGTGGTGCAGGGCGTGAACATGGTCAAGCGCCATCGCAAGCCGCAGGGCATGAGCCAGCCCGGCGGCATCCAGGAGAAGGAGGCGACCATTCACCTCTCCAACCTGGCGCTGATCGATCCCAAGTCCGGCAAGCCGACCCGCGTCGGCTTCAAGGACGTTGACGGCAAGAAGGTCCGGTTCGCCAAGGCGTCCGGTGAGGTGCTCAGCTGATGAGCGAGACGCAGAAGGAGCTGCCGCGCCTGCAGCAGCACTACCGCGAGGTGGTCCGCAAGGCGCTGCAGGAGCAGTTCGGCTACACCAATCCGATGGAAGTGCCGAAGCTCGAGAAGATCGTCATCAACATGGGTGTCGGCGAGGCCGCCGGCGACCAGAAGAAGCTGGACGCCGCGGTGGCCGAGCTGACGCTGATCGCGGGCCAGAAGCCGGTGAAGACGATCGCCAAGAAGGCCATCGCGGGCTTCAAGATTCGCGAAGGCCAGGCGATCGGCTGCAAGGTGACACTGCGCCGCGCGCGGATGTTCGAGTTCCTGGACCGCCTGGTGACCATCGCGATGCCGCGCGTGCGCGACTTCCGCGGCCTGCCGGCGAACAAGGGCTTCGACGGCCGGGGCAACTTCGCGATGGGTCTGCGCGAGCAGATCATCTTCCCGGAGATCGCCTACGACAAGGTCGACGCGGTTCGCGGGATGGACATCCAGTTCGTCACCACGGCGAAGACGGACAAGGAAGCGAAGGCCCTGCTCAAGGGCTTCGACCTGCCTTTCGCCGCCTGATCTCGGAAAACCGACCCTGCATGCAGGGTCAGGTTCTGGAGGATAGTTTACGCATGGCCAAGACTTCGGCTGTCGAGAAGAACAACCACCGCGTGCACCTGTCCAAGGCGCATGCGGAAAAGCGCTCGGCTCTCAAGCGGATTGTGATGGACCGGGAGCTGCCCGTCGAGGAGCGGTTCGAGGCGACGCTGCGTCTGGCGCAGCTGCCCCGCAACGGCGCCAAGGTTCGCGTGCGTCTGCGCTGCGAGCTGACCGGCCGTCCGCGCGGCAACTACCGCAAGTTCAAGCTGTCCCGGAACATGCTCCGGGAACTCGCGTCGTCCGGGCAGCTGCCGGGCGTCGTGAAGGCGTCCTGGTAAGGCACGGAGGGCAACCATGTCCCTGTCCGATCCGCTGGGTGATATGCTCACCCGCATCCGCAACGGCCAGCGCGCGCGGCAGAGCCGCATCGCTTCCCCCGCGTCGCGCCTGCGCGCCGACGTGCTGGAAGTGCTGAAGCGCGAAGGCTACATCCGCGCCTACAAGCTGGAGGACGTGCGTCCCGGCGTGAAGGTGCTCAACATTGAGCTGAAGTATTCCGAGGGCGAGCCGGTCATCAAGGAGATCAACCGCGTCTCCAAGCCGGGCCGTCGGGTGTACTCCAAGATCAAGGAGCTGCCGAAGATCTACTCCGGTTTCGGCATCTCCATCCTCTCCACGCCGCGCGGCGTGATGAGCGACAACGAGGCCCGCGTCGCCAATGTTGGCGGCGAGGTCCTCTGCCGCGTGTTCTAAGGGGCGGATCGATGTCGCGCGTTGGAAAATATCCGGTCACCGTGCCGTCCGGCGTCACCGTGTCGCTGCAGGACGGCGCCGTGGTGGCCAAGGGCAAGAATGGCGAGCTTCGCCTGCCGCTGACCGATGCGGTGGACGTGACCGTGGACGGCAACCAGGTGTCCGTCGCCCCCCGGGGCGAGGACCGTCGGTCGCGGACGCTGTGGGGCACCACGCGGTCGCTGATCAACGGCATGGTCACCGGCGTGTCCACGGGCTTCACCAAGTCCATGGAGATCACCGGCACGGGTTACCGTGCCGCGGTGCAGGGCAAGGAACTCGTGCTGAACCTCGGGTACAGCCACGAGATCCGCTACGCCGTGCCCGAAGGCATCAAGATCACCACCGAACGCCCCACGGCGATCCGTGTCGAAGGTGCGGACAAGCAGAGGGTCGGGCAGGTGGCTGCCGAGATCCGCGCTTTCCGCGGCCCCGAGCCGTACAAGGGCAAGGGCATCCGCTACGACAACGAGACCATTCGCCGGAAGGAGGGTAAGAAGAAGTGATGCACAAGCTCGCACTCCAGGCGCGCCGGCGGTCTCGTCTGCGCTATCAGCTGCGGCAGAAGGCCGGGGGGCGTCCGCGCCTATCGGTGTTCCGCTCCGGCCGGCACATCTACGCCCAGGTCATCGACGACAAGCAGGGCCGCACCCTGGCCGCGGCCTCCTCGCTGGAGAAGGACCTGCGGGCCAATGGCGGCGCCGATGTCGACGCGGCCAACGCGATCGGCAAGCTGGTGGCCGAGCGGGCGCTGTCGGCCGGCGTCACGGCCGTGGTCTTCGACCGCGGTCCCTACCTGTATCATGGCCGGGTCAAGGCCCTGGCGGACGGCGCCCGCGAGGGCGGGCTGTCGTTCTGAGGAGCATCTGACAGATGGCTTATGCACCGAGGTCCGGTGGCGGCGGCGAGGGTGGCGGCGAGCGCCGCGGCCGGCGTCGCGACAACGACCGCAACCAGCAGCAGCAGCACGGTGAAGGCGACGAGCTGAAGGACAAGCTCGTCACCATCAACCGCGTCGCCAAGGTGGTGAAGGGTGGCCGTCGCTTCTCCTTCGCCGCCCTGGTGGTGGTGGGCGACCAGAAGGGCCGCGTCGGCTGGGGCGCCGGCAAGGCGCGCGAAGTGCCGGAGGCGATCCGCAAGGCGACCGAGCGCGCCAAGAAGACCATGATCCGGGTGCCGATGCGCGAAGGCCGCACGCTGCACCACGACATGATCGGCCATTTCGGCGCGGGGCGGGTGCTCCTGCGTGCGGCGCCGGCGGGCACCGGCATCATCGCCGGCGGCCCGATGCGCGCCGTATTCGAGACGCTGGGCATGGGCGACGTGGTGGCCAAGTGCAACGGCACCACCAACCCGCATAACATGATCAAGGCGACCTTCGCGGCGCTGGGGAAGGTGACCTCCCCGCGTGCCGTGGCCGCGCGCCGGGGCAAGAAGGTTTCCGACCTGATCGGCCCGCGCAAGGACGAGGGCACCGCCGTGACCCAGGAGGCTGGCGGTGTCTGAGTCCGCTGAGAAGAAGACCGTGACGGTGACCCAGACCGGGTCGCCGATCGGTCGCAAGCCCGGGCAGCGCGAAACGCTGATCGGGCTGGGGCTGAACAAGCTGAACCGCACCAGCTCGCTGGAGGACACCCCCTCCGTGCGCGGCATGATCCGCAAGGTCGCCCATCTGGTGAAGGTGGAGGGCTGAGATCGTGGTGAAGCTGAACGAACTGCGCGACAACGAGGGCGCGCATTACCGGTTCAAGCGGGTCGGCCGCGGTATCGGTTCGGGCAAGGGCAAGACGGCCGGGCGCGGCGTGAAGGGCCAGAAGGCCCGGACCGGCGTGTCGCTGAACGGCTTCGAGGGTGGTCAGCTGCCGCTGTACCGCCGCCTGCCGAAGCGGGGCTTCGTGAACCTGTTCCGCAAGGAATACGCGCCGTTGAACCTGGGCGCGCTGGACAAGGCGATCACGGAAGGCCGGCTGCCGGCCGACCAGCCAATCGACGAGACGGCGCTGAAGGCGGCAGGCCTGGTGCGCGTGGGAGCCAAGCGCGTCGGCGTCCGGCTGCTGGCCAAGGGCGAGATCACCCGCGCGGTGACCCTGACCTTGACCAGCGCCTCGCCGGCGGCGGCGGCCGCGGTGCAGGCGGCGGGCGGCACGGTCACCGTGACCGCCCCCGTGGCTGCGGCCGAGGAAACCCCGGCCACCTGACCGGCTCCCTCCCGGGGCCGATGCGGCGGTCCCTCGCAGGGCCGCTTGATCGGCTCCCGTCGGGGGGCTACCTGACCATCTGTGTCTTCGCTGCGGCGCCCGCGGGGATTGCTCCCCGGGCGCCGCAGTCGTGAGGAGGGGTACGCATGGCGTCCGCCGCCGAGCAGCTCGCGGCCAATCTCAACCTGGGTGTGCTGTCGCGCGCCACGGAGTTGAAGAAGCGGCTCTGGTTCACCCTGGGGGCGCTGATCGTATACCGCCTCGGGACCTATATCCCCGTGCCGGGCGTGGATGCGGCCGTGATGGCCGATATCCTGCGCCAGCATGGTGGCGGCATCCTGGGCATGTTCGACATGTTCACGGGCGGCGCGCTGGGGCGGATGACCGTCTTCGCGCTGAACATCATGCCCTACATCTCCGCCTCCATCATCGTGCAGCTGATGACCACGGCCATTCCGGCCTGGGAAGCCATGAAGAAGGAAGGCGAGTCGGGCCGCAAGAAGCTCAACCAGTACACCCGCTACCTGACGGTGCTGATCGCCATCGTGCAGGCCTGGGGCATCGCGGTGGGGCTGGAGGGCATGCAGGGGCCGTTGGGCGCGGCCGTCTATGCGCCGGGATTGTTCTTCCGGATCTCTTCCGTGGTGACGCTGGTCGGCGGGACGATGTTCCTGATGTGGCTGGGTGAGCAGATCACCGCCCGCGGCGTCGGCAACGGCATCAGCCTGATCATCTTCGCGGGCATCGTGGCCAACCTGCCCAGCGCCTTCGTGGCGACCCTGGAGCTGGGCCGCACGGGCGCGCTGTCGACGATCTTCATCATCCTGTTCCTGCTGATCGCCCTGGCCGTGATCGCCTTCGTGGTGTTCATGGAGCGGGCGCAGCGCCGCATCCCCGTGCAGTATCCCAAGCGCCAGGTCGGCAACCGTATGTTCGGCGGCGACTCGACCCATCTGCCGCTGAAGCTGAACACCGCGGGCGTGATCCCGCCGATCTTCGCGTCCTCGCTGCTGCTGCTGCCGGCCACCTTTGCTGGCTTCGCCGGCGGCGACGGCACGCAGGAAACTTGGGTGACGCGGGTAGCGGGGCTGCTGGCGCACGGGCAGCCGCTCTACATGGCGCTGTACGTGGCGCTGATCGTGTTCTTCGCCTTTTTCTACACGGCCGTCGTGTTCAACCCGCAGGAAACCGCGGACAACCTGAAGAAGTACGGCGGCTTCGTGCCGGGTATCCGCCCCGGCCAGTCCACCGCCGACTATTTCGACCGGGTGCTGACGCGGCTGACGCTGGTGGGGGCGATCTATCTCTGCATCGTCTGCCTGATCCCGGAATTCCTGATCAGCCAGTACGGCGTGCCCTTCTACTTCGGCGGCACTTCGCTGCTGATCATCGTGTCGGTGACCATGGACACGGTGGCGCAGGTGCAATCGCACCTCTTCGCGCACCAGTACGAGGGGCTGATCCGCAAGGCGCAGCTCGGGCCGCAGACGGCCAGGGGGCGCGCCGTTCCCACCACCCGCCAGCCCGCGGGGCGGCGCCGATGAACCTGATCCTGCTCGGCCCGCCGGGGGCGGGGAAGGGGACGCAGGCCAAGCGCCTGGAGGAGAAGTACGGCATCGCCCAGATCTCCACGGGCGACATGCTGCGGGCCGAGGTGAAGTCCGGCTCGCAGATCGGGCGCGAGGCCAAGGCGATCATGGAGAGCGGCGGGCTGGTGCCCGACGCCATTATCACCGCCATGCTGGCCCTGCGCGTGGCCAAGCCCGATGCCGCCCGGGGCTTCATCCTGGACGGCTTCCCCCGCACCGTGCCGCAGGCCGAGGCGCTTGACGTCATGCTGCGGGACAAGGGTCTGGCGCTCGACCACGTGGTGGAGCTGAAGGTGGACAGCGCGGCGCTGGTGGAGCGCATCGCCGGGCGGTTCACCTGCGCCTCCTGCGGTACCGGCTACCATGACCGTTTCAAGCCGACGGCCGTGCCGGGCGTCTGCGACGTTTGCGGCAGCACGGAGTTCATCCGGCGCGCCGACGACAAGGCTGAAACGGTGGCGGCGCGGTTGGACGCGTATCGCGCCCAGACGGAACCCCTGCTGCCCTACTACCAGGCGCAGGGAAAGCTGCGGGCGGTGGACGGGATGGCTGCCATGGACGAGGTTTCGCGGCAGCTGGAAGCGGTGCTGGATAAGGCTTGACCTGAACCGGGGAGGGGCCTATCTCGCCCCTCTCGCGGTAGGGTGAAAGCCCGGCCGCAATTCCGCTTGCAAGATATCCGTTTCACCCCCGGGTATTGATCACCTCGCCGGCCCAGGCTGTTTGCCCGTCGCCGGCCCCCACAGGAGCGGTTGCTCCAGGAGAGCGAGACGTGGCGCGCATCGCCGGCGTGAACATCCCCGATAATAAGCGTGTGCAGATTTCCCTGCGCTACATCTACGGCATCGGCCCCAAGAACGCGGCCGAGCTGTGCGAGAAGCTGGGCATCCCGGCCGAGCGCCGCGTGAACCAGCTGAGCGAGGACGAGATCCTCCGGCTGCGCGAAGCGCTGGACCGCGACTATCGCGTGGAGGGTGACCTCCGCCGCGAAGTGGCGATGAACATCAAGCGCCTGATGGACATGGCCTGCTACCGCGGCCTGCGTCATCGCCGCGGCCTGCCGGTGCGCGGCCAGCGGACCCACACCAATGCCCGTACCCGCAAGGGCAAGGCCGTGGCGATCGCCGGCAAGAAGAAGGTGACGAAGTAAGATGGCGCGTCAGCCGACCGCGGGCGCCCGTCCGCGCAAGAAGGAACGCAAGAACATCGCCACCGGCGTGGCGCATGTGCTGGCGACCTTCAACAACACCATCGTGACCATCACGGACAGCCAGGGCAACACCATCGCCTGGTCGTCCTCGGGGTCGCAGGGCTTCAAGGGCTCGCGCAAGTCCACCCCCTACGCCGCACAGGTCGCGGCCGAGGATGCGGGCAAGAAGGCGCGCGAGCACGGCATGGAAACGCTGGACATCATGGTGTCCGGTCCCGGCTCGGGCCGCGAGAGCGCCCTGCGCGCCCTGCAGGCGGTCGGCTTCTACGTGACCGCCATCCGCGACGTGACGCCGATCCCGCACAACGGCTGCCGCCCGCGCAAGCGCCGGCGCGTCTGAGCGGGAACGGCACAGGAGATAAAGAACGTGCTGGATCGCAACTGGCGTTCCCTGATCAAGCCTGAGCGCCTGGACGTCGATCCGGGCGTCGACCCTGCCCGCACCGCGACCCTGGTGGCGGAGCCGCTGGAGCGCGGCTTCGGCCAGACCCTCGGCAACGCGCTGCGCCGCATCCTGCTGTCCTCACTGCAGGGCGCGGCCGTCACGGCCGTGAAGATCGAGGGCGCGCTGCACGAGTTCTCCTCGCTGCAGGGCGTGCAGGAGGACGTCACCGACATCGTCCTGAACATCAAGCGCCTCGCCATCCGGATGCCGGGTGAAGGTTCCAAGCGCCTGACGCTGGAGGCCACCGGCCCCGGCGAGGTGACGGCGGGCCAGATCCAGGTGACCGGCGACATCGAGATCGCCAACCCCGACCTCGTGATCTGCACGCTCGACGACGGCGCCAAGCTGTCGATGGAGCTGACGGTCGCGACGGGCAAGGGCTATGTGCCGGCCTTCGAGAACCGCGCCGAGGACCAGGAGATCGGGCTGATCCCGGTGGACGCGATCTATTCGCCCGTCCGCCGCGTCGCCTACCAGGTGCAGCCGACCCGCGTGGGCCAGCGCACGGACTACGACAAGCTGGTGCTGACGGTGGAAACCGACGGCACGGTCACGCCGGATGATGCCGTGGCGCTCGCCGCGCGCATCCTGCAGGACCAGCTGCAGCTGTTCATCAACTTCGACGAGCCGCGCGAGGCCAAGGTGGCGGAGGTCGAGGACGACCTGCCGTTCAACCGCAACCTGCTGCGCAAGGTCGACGAGCTGGAACTGTCGGTCCGCAGCGCGAACTGCCTGAAGAACGACAACATCGTCTATATCGGCGACCTCGTTCAGAAGTCGGAGCAGGAGATGCTCCGCACGCCGAACTTCGGCCGCAAGTCGCTCAACGAGATCAAGGAAGTCCTGGCGTCGATGGGCCTGGGCCTGGGCATGACCGTGTCCGGCTGGCCGCCCGAGAATGTCGAGGACCTCGCTCGTCGGGTCGAAGAGCCCTTCTGAGCCGCCGCTCCCAGGAGATCAGGTATCATGCGTCACGGGATGGCCGGGCGGAAGCTCAACGTCACCTCCGCCCACCGGCTCGCCATGTTCCGCAACATGGCGACCTCCCTGCTCAAGCACGAGCAGATCACCACGACCCTGCCCAAGGCGAAGGAGCTGCGGCCCTACGTCGAGCGGATCATCACCCTCGGCAAGCGCGGTGGGCTGCATGCCCGCCGTCAGGCCCTGGCGCAGATCCGCGACGAGAAGGTGGTGGCCAAGCTGTTCGACAGCATCGCGACCCGCTACGCGGACCGTCAGGGCGGCTACTGCCGCGTGCTGAAGGCCGGCGTGCGCTACGGCGATGCCGCCGATATGGCGATCATCGAGCTGGTGGACCGCGATCCGGCCGCCAAGGGCCAGGACAGCGGTCCGAAGCCCGAGCAGATGGGCGACGAGGGCGAGCAGACCGGGGCGTGATCTCCCGGCTGATGGCAGTGAAGCGCGGGGCGGGTGGGAAACCACCCGCCCCGTTTCGCGTGTGGCTGTTCGTGCTGGCGGTCCTGCTGTGCGCGATACCGGCCCAGGCGCAGCAGGGCGGGGCGCGGCCACCCTCGGCCGACTCTCTCGCCGGCCTGACGATCCTGGAACTGGCGGGCCTGCCGGACGTGTCGCCGACGCTGCGCACGGTGGTGCGCGGCCGGCAGAACGCGGTGTACCGCCACCTGCACGCGCCCGGCGCGCCGACGCAGGCCGCCAACGGCTTCGCCTGGGCCTGGGGTTGCGACGGCGGGGATTGCGCCGCCAACGGCCTGTTCATCGCGCATGAGCCGGGCGGCGGGTATCTCTGGTTGGTGCTGATCCAGGACGGCGCCGTGGTGATGACCGTGCCGCCGCGCGGGACGCGTTGGCCGCCGACGCTGGTGGATGCCGTGGCGGCTGTGCGGCCGGAGCTCCGCGCCCGGTTGTAGCAGCGGCCAGGGCAGGGTGGCGCCTCGCCTTCGTGCCGGCCCGGTGTGGCTGGACCTGTGACGCGCCGGCGATGCTCCGGTGTGCCGCTTGCCCTTCCGGGCGGTGCGGGGCTCTATGCGGGCGATGGTCACGCCAGGTATCGCCCAGTTCCCGGAGGGTTCGCGCCGATGAGGGTCGCCTTCCCGCAGCGGGGTCGGTGTCGCGCCCGTGCTTTCCGGGGCGGTGGCCGGCATGAGTGACGCTCCCCTGGCGGCGGAAGCCGCGGCGCCCACCGCGTCGCTGCCCGCCGACTTCGCCAGCCGCATCTGCTTCCTTTGCGCGGGAACCGAGAAGGCCCGCGCCGCGCGGGGCCGTTTCCTGTCGGCCTATGGCGGCGTGGAGCCGGAGGAGGCGGCCGTGGTGGTCGCCCTGGGCGGCGACGGCTGCATGCTGGAAACCCAGCACCGCGTGCTCGGCCGCAACCTGCCCGTCTACGGCATGAATGCCGGCAGCGTCGGCTTCCTGATGAACGAGTTCCGCGAGGAAGGGCTGATCGAGCGCCTCGCGGTGGCGCAGGCTGCCGTGCTGCACCCGCTGCGCATGCACGCCTGGATGGCCGATGGCGGCTGCGTCGAGGGGCTGGCGATCAACGAGGTGTCGCTGCTGCGGGAATCGCGGCAGGTGGCCAAGATCCGCATCACCGTGGACGGCAAGGTGCGGCTGGCGGAGCTGTCCTGCGACGGCGTGCTGGTCTCCACCCCCGCCGGCAGCACCGCCTACAACCTGTCGGCGCACGGGCCGATCGTGCCGCTGGGGGCCAACCTGCTGCCGCTGACGCCGATCAGCGCCTTTCGGCCGCGGCGCTGGCGCGGCGCTCTGCTGCCCGGCGAGGCGCAGGTGACCTTCGACATCCTGGAGCCCGAGAAGCGCCCGGTCTCCGCCGTGGCGGACTACACCGAGGCGCGCGACGTCCGCCGGGTGGAAGTGCACGAGGACCGCACCGTGCGGCTGACCATGCTGTTCGACCCCGACCACGGGCTGAGCGAGCGCATCATCGCCGAACAGTTCACGGTCTGATCAGTTTTGCGCAACGATCGGCCCGCCGCGGACTTCCCGGGGATGCCGTTTTCCGGGTTGCTGCCGTGAACCAACCGACCGACCTCCCCGCCGGCCCGATGCCGCCCTTGCCGGGCCGCAACGCCGCCCTGTTCCTGGACATGGACGGCACGCTGATCGAGATCGCGCCGCGCCCCGACCTCGTGGTGGTGCCGCCGACGCTGCCGGGAACCCTGGCCCAGTTGCTGGCCGGGCTGAACGGCGCCGTGGCCGTGGTGACCGGACGCGGGCTGGAGGTGCTGCGCGCCATGCTGCCGGTGCCGGGCCTGTCCGCCGCCACCGAGCATGGGGCGCGCTTCGACCCGGATGACGGCGGCTCGCCCCCCTTGCCCGTGCCGCCGCCACGCTGGCGGGACGCGGCCGACCGTTTCGCCGCCGCGCATCCCGGCACCCTGGCCGAGCACAAGCACCACGGGCTGGTGCTGCATTTCCGTCTGGCACCCGAGGCCGAGACGGCGGCGCGGCACCTGGTGGAGGAGCTGGCGGCGGAACAGCCCGATGATTTCCGCGTGGTGCCTGCCCATGCGGCGTTGGAACTGCGGCCGCGCTTCGCGGACAAGGGCCGGGCGGTGCATCGGCTGATGCAGCGGGCGGCGTTTGCCGGGCGCGTCCCCATCTTCATCGGCGACGACGTGACGGACGAGGACGGCATCACCGCCGCCTACGCGCTGGGCGGGCTGGGCTACCGCATGCCCGAGGATTTCGGCGGCCAGCCCGCCATCCTGCGCGACTGGCTGGCGCGCTTCGCCGCCGAGCTGGGGCAGGAGCGGGGGGCATGACGGCGCGGGCTGGCGGGGCAGGGGCGGTGCCGCCGGCCGGTTCGTGGGCGGAAGGGGTGCCATCGCGTCGGCGAGGCGGAACCGCGCGGAACGGGCTGACGGGGTGTTCGGCGGCGACCGAGAAGGAGGCAAGGGCGTGGGCCGTCTAGTTGTCGTGTCGAACCGGGTCGCGGTTCCCAAGCGGCTCGACCCCCCGGCGGCGGGTGGCCTGGCGGTGGCGCTGGCCGAAGCCTTTCGCGCCCGCGGCGGGCTCTGGTTCGGCTGGAGCGGCCAGGTGGTGAGCGAGCCACCCGAGGGCGTGAAGACGGCGCGCCGCGCCGGCGTGGACTACGCGGTGTTCGACCTGTCCGACGACGCCTATCGCGGCTTCTACGTGGGCCATGCCAACGGCGTGCTGTGGCCCTTGTTCCATTTCCGCCTGGGCCTGCTGACCTATGACCGCGGCCAGGCGCGGGTGTACCGGGAGGTGAACCGGGAGTTCGCCCGGCGCCTGCTGCCGCTGCTGCGGCCGGACGACACGATCTGGGTGCACGACTACCAGCTGATGCCGCTGGGGGCGGAGCTGCGCGCGCTGGGGGCGCAGCAGCGCATCGGGTATTTCCACCACATCCCCTTTCCGCCCTGGGCGATTTTCTCGGCGCTGCCGGACGCGGATGCGCTGCTGGGCGACCTGCTGTCCTATGACCTCGTGGGCGTGCAGTCGCGCCGCGACCTGCAGGGGCTGCTGGACTGCATGAACCAGGGCACCGGGATGCAGGTCCCCACCGACGAGACCATCCGCTTCCGCGGCCGCGAAACCCGCCTGCAGGCCCATGCCATCGGCATCGCGACCCAGGAATTCGCCGAACTGGCGCAACGCTCGGCCAGGGGCAACGAGACGCGCCGGCTGGTGGACAGCCTCGGCGGCCGGGCGCTGGTGATCGGCGTGGAGCGGCTGGACTACACCAAGGGCCTGCCGGAGCGGCTGCAGGGCTTCCGGGCCCTGCTGGAGAACTACCCGGAGCACCGCAGCCGCGTGACCTATCTCCAGGTCGCCGCGCGTTCCCGCGACGAGGTGGAGAGTTATCGCGACCTCCGGCGCGAGATCGACCGCCTCGCCGGCACCATCAACGGCGACTATGCCGACCCCGACTGGACCCCCGTGCGCTACGTCGCCCGCGCCCTGTCGCGCGACTGCTTGGCCGGCTTCTACCGGGTGGCCAAGGTCGGGCTGGTGACGCCGCTGCGGGACGGGATGAACCTCGTCGCCAAGGAATACGTCGCGGCCCAGGACCCGGAGGATCCCGGCGTCTTGGTGCTCTCCCGCTTCGCCGGCGCGGCGGAAAGCATGCCGGAAGCGCTGCAGGTGAACCCGCTCGACGCCGAGGGCATGGCGGCGGCGCTGGATGCCGGGCTGCGCATGCCGCTGGAGGAGCGGCGCGAGCGCCACGCGGCGCTGTTCCGCCGCCTGGAGCAGAACACCGTGGGGGAATGGGCCAGGGGCTTCCTGCAGGCGCTGGAGAACGGCCCAGCCGCGGCGCCGGAACCGCCGGCGGATCAGCCGGACGGAGTGTCCGCCCCGGTGCGCAAGGCGCGCAAGCCGGCTTCCAAGGCAGGGCGCGGTGGCGTCGGGTCCCAGACCGCCCGGACGGCGAGGGCCGTGGCGAGACGCGCCTTGTAGTCGGCCTGCGGGATCTCGATGGCGCCGAAGCGGGCGAGGTGCTCGGTCAGGAACTGGGTGTCGAGCAGGGTGAACCCGCCTGACCGCAGCCGGGCCACGAGATGCGCCAGCGCGACCTTGGACGCGTCGGTTTCGCGCGAGAACATACTTTCGCCGAAAAAGGCACCGCCCAGCCGCACGCCGTAAAGGCCGCCCACCAGCCGGCCCTCGTGCCAGGTTTCCACGGAATGGGCATGGCCCATCGCGTGCAGCGCGTTGAACAGGGCTTCCACCTCCGGGTTGATCCAGGAATCCTCGCGGCCGGGCGCGGGGGCGGCGCAGCCCGCCACCACCGCCGCGAAGTCGCGGTCGGCGGTGACTTCGAAACGGTCCGACAGCAGGGTGCGCAGCAGCCGGCGCGGCAGGTGGAAGCCTTCCAGCGGCAGGATGCCCCGGCGCTGCGGGTCCAGCCAGAACAGCCGGGAGGAGCGCCGGCTCTCGGCCATGGGGAAGAGCCCGGCGGCATAAGCCCGCAAAACGAGGTCGGGGGTGATCGCGACGCTGCGGCGGCTCATTGCCCGGATGATGCCATGCCTTGGCCGCACATGCATCCGATGCTGCGCCGGCGCCGTAATGGCTCGTCGGGCTATTCGAAGGGAAACCGGATGGAGATCGTGGTGTTGGGGCATGCGCGCCTGCAGCCCTGGGGCGATGCCGCCTTCCGCGGCATCCTGGACGAGTTCCTGCCCCTGGTCCGGCTGCAGCCGGGGTGCCAGGCCTTCGACGTCTTCTTCGGCGGGGAGGACCCCCGCGACGTGGCGATCATCGAGCGCTGGACCGACGAGGATGCGCTGGCAGCCAACCTCGCCGCCCCCCACACCACCCTGTTCCTGGACCTGATCGCCCCCTGGATCGAGGGCGCCGACACGCCGGAGCGGGCCAGGGCCGCCTGAGGGGCTGCCCGGTCCGGCGAGGCGGTGGTCCGACCCGCCGCGGCTCCTAGCGGTTCTCTTCCTGGCGGGCGACGAAGCGTTCCAGCCAGTGGATGTTGTAGTCGCCGGCCTGGAACTCGGGATCGGCCATGATGCGGTGGTGCAGGGGGATCGTGGTGTTGATCCCGGCCACCACCATCTCGTCCAGGGCGCGCCGGGCGCGGGCGATGGCCTCGGCCCGGTTGGCGCCGTGCACGATCAGCTTGCCCACCAGGCTGTCGTAGTGCGGCGGCACCGCGTAGCCGGCGTAGAGGGCGCTATCCACCCGCACGCCCAGCCCGCCCGGCGCGTGGTAGGTGGTCACCCGGCCCGGTGAGGGGGCGAAGGTCAGCGGGTCCTCGGCGGTGATGCGGCACTCGATGGCGTGGCCGTTGAAGCGCACGTCGTCCTGCGTGTAGCCGAGCCGTTCGCCGGCCGCGACGCGGAGCTGTTCCCGCACCAGGTCCACGCCGCAGACCATCTCGGTCACGGGGTGCTCGACCTGCAGGCGGGTGTTCATCTCGATAAAGGCGAACTGCTCGTCCTGGTACAGGAATTCCAGCGTGCCGGCATTGCGGTAGCCCAGCTGCTTCAGGGCCGCCGTCACCGTGGCGCCCAGGGCGTCGCGCTGCGCGGGGCTGAGGACGGGGCTGCCCGCCTCCTCCACCAGCTTCTGGTGGCGGCGCTGCAGGGAACAGTCCCGCTCGCCGAAATGCACCACGTTGCCGTGGCCGTCGGCCATCACCTGCAGCTCGATGTGCCGCGGGCGATCGAGGTACTTCTCCATGTAGACGCTGTCGTCGCCGAAGGCGGCCTTGGCCTCCGTGCGGGCGACCCGCCAGGCTTCCTCCAGCTCGCTCTCGTCCTGGGCCACCTTCATGCCGCGCCCGCCGCCGCCGGCCGCCGCCTTGATGAGGACGGGGTACTTGATGCTGTCCGCGACCTCGCGCGCTTCTTCCAGCGAGGCCAGGGCGCCGGGAGAGCCGGGCACCAGCGGCACGCCGAGGCGGCGCATCGCGTCCTTGGCGGCGATCTTGTCGCCCATCATGCGGATATGGTCGGGGGAGGGGCCGATGAAGGTCAGGCCGTGCGCCTCCACCATCTCGGCGAAGCGGGCATTCTCGCTCAGGAAGCCGTAGCCGGGGTGGATCGCCTCGGCGCCGGTGATGGTGGCGGCCGAGAGGATGGCGGCGACGTTGAGGTAGCTGTCCCGCGCCGAGGGCGGGCCGATGCAGACGCTCTCGTCGGCCAGGCGGACATGCATGGCGGTGGCGTCGGCAGTGGAATGCACGGCCACCGTGCGGATGCCCATTTCCTGGCAGGCGCGGTGGATGCGCAGCGCGATCTCGCCGCGGTTGGCGATCAGCACCTTGGTGAACATCGGGGTGCGCCCTACTCGATCACCACCAGCGGTTCGCCGTATTCCACGGGGGTGCCGGTTTCCACCAGGATGCGGGTGACGGTGCCGGCCTTGGGCGCCTTGATCTGGTTGAAGGTCTTCATCGCCTCGATCAGCAGCAGGGTCTGGCCGGCGACGACCTTCTGGCCCTGGGTGATGAAGGGGGCGGCGGTGGGTTCGGGCGACAGGTAGGCCACGCCCACCATGGGCGAGGTCACCGCCCCGGCATGGGTCGGCTCCGCCGCCGGCGCGGCCGGGGGGGCGGCGAGGGCGGCCGGGGCGGGAGCGGGGGCCGGCGCCACGGCGGCCTGGATCGCCACCGGCGCGGCGGTCACGGTGCGCGCCACGCGGATGCGGCTGTCCTTCTCGACCAGCTCGATCTCGCTCAGGTCGGTTTCGCGCAGGATCTTCGCCAGGGCCCGGATGGCGTCGGAGTCAAAGGTAAGGCCGGTCATTCATCGTCATCCATGTCGTCCGGTCCGGCGCCGGTTGCCGCGCCCCCCACCAGCCCAGCCATGGCCCGCAGCGCCAGGGCGTAGCCGGCGGGACCCAGCCCGCAGATCACGCCCGTGGCCGCGCGGGACACGTAGGACAGGTGGCGGAAGGCTTCCCGCCGGTGGATATTGGTCAGGTGCACCTCGACCACGGGCAGGTCCGCTGCCAGCAGCGCGTCCATCAGCGCGATCGAGGTGTGCGAATAGCCCGCCGGGTTGATCACGATCCCCGCCGCCCGGCCCCGGCATTCCTGCACCCAGGAGATCAGCTCGCCCTCGACGTTGGTCTGGCGGAAGTCGATCGCCAAGTCCAAGGCCTCGGCCACCTCGGCGCAGAGCGTCTCGATGTCGTCCAGCGTGTCCGCGCCGTACAGGGCGGGCTCGCGGGTGCCGAGCAGGTTCAGGTTGGGGCCGTTGAACACGGCGATCAGGGGAGGGGACACGGCGGGGGTTCTCGAGCCAGTGGCGGGGGCTAGCAGGGTGCGCGAGGCGCGTCCAGCGTCGGCGGTGCCGGCGGCACATGCCGGGCCGGCGCCGGTGGCGCTTGTTCGGGGGCCCGCGCTGCGCCACATGGCGGCCATGTCGGACACGCTGCCGGGCCTCGTCGCCCTCACGGTCAACGGACAGGCGCGCGAGGTCGAGCCCGGGGCCACCGTGGTCACCCTGCTGGCGGCGCTGGGCCTGGACCGGCGCAAGGTCGCGGTGGAGCGCAACGAGGAGATCGTGCCGCGCTCCGCCTACGCGGACACTGCGCTCGCCGCGGGCGACGCGATCGAGATCGTGCACTTCATCGGCGGGGGCTGAGAGAACACCATGGACACGCATCTGCCGCAGGATGAGGGCTGGGAGGTCGCGGGCCGCCGCTTCCGCTCCCGGCTGGTGGTGGGAACCGGGCGCTACAAGTCGCTGGAGGAAACCGCCGCGGCGATCGAGGCCTCGGGCGCCGAGATGGTCACGGTGGCGGTGCGGCGGGTGAACCTGTCCGATCCCGGCGCGCCGATGCTGCAGGATTTCGTCCCCCCCGACCGCTACACCTACCTGCCCAACACCGCCGGCTGCCACACCGCCAAGGACGCCGTCCGCACCCTGCGCCTGGCGCGGGAAGCGGGGGGCTGGAACCTGGTGAAGCTGGAGGTGCTGGGGCCGCCGCCCTTCCTGTACCCGGACATGCCCGCCACCTTCGAGGCCGCCGAGGCGCTGATCCGCGACGGCTTCGAGGTGATGGTGTACTGCGCCGACGACCCGCTGGCGACGAAGCGGCTGGAGGAGATGGGCTGCGTCGCGATCATGCCGCTGGGGGCGCCGATCGGCTCCGGGCTGGGGGTGTGCAACCCCTTCATGATCCGCACCATCAAGGCACAGGCCGGGGTTCCCGTGCTGGTGGATGCGGGGATCGGCACGGCCTCCGACGCCGCGCTGGCGATGGAGCTGGGCTGCGACGCGGTGCTGCTGAACAGCGCCATCGCCCATGCTGGGGATCCCGTCCGCATGGCGCGGGCGATGAAGGCTGCCGTGGAAGCCGGGCGCGACGCCTTTCTGGCCGGCCGCATGCCCCGGATCGCCGCCGCCGACCCCTCCTCCCCGATGGAGGGCCTGATCCGCTGAAGCCGGCCGGGGCGGCGGGGCGGCCCGCCCGTCCCGGATGTTGTCGGTTTCAGGCGTTTCCCGGGTGTGGCGCCACCCGGCTCAGGTGACCAGGGTGCAGTCCCGGACGGCCGCCCGGGCCAGGGCGCAGGCATCCTCGAAGGAATGCGACAGGGCGAGTTGCTGTCCCCGCCGCCCGATCGCCTCCGCCTCGACGGGGTGAGAAAAGCACCAGTCCAGCTTTTCCAGCAGGTCGGACAGGTCCGCCCGCACGGGCACCACGTGCTCCCAGGGGCGCAGCCAGCGGTAGAACCACTGCTCGAAGGGGCTGGCGACCTTGAGGATGCAGGAGCCCATCAGCAGCTTGTCGAACAGGCTCCAGGCATTCGCCACGCCGTCGATGTCGAGCTGATAGCGGTAGCGGGCGTGCTGTAGCATGGGCACGCCGCGGCGCAGGATGCCCCATTCCGTGAAGCGCGGGATCACCGTTTCGGCGGGCCAGATCGGGGCCCAGTCCCCCGTCATCGCGGCATCGGTGCGCGGCACCCCGTGCAGCAGGCGGCACAGCCGCACGCGCAGCACCTGTTCCAGCCGGTCGATGGCGACGCCGTCATCCCCGACCCGCCGCGTGGTCGGCGAGCCGCGCCAGAACAGGCGGTCCTCGCGGTCCTGCCAGGGCGGCAGGGCACCGGCGGCGGCGGCCTGCCGGGTGGCGTCGTAGCCGCGGCTGCCGAAGAAATACGTGTCGGGAACCAGCCGCACGGCCGGGAACTCGCCGCGCCACTTGCCGTAGGCCAGCGAAGGAGCGTCGTGGGAGGCGAAGTCCTCGTACTGGAACAGGAAGGTGCCGTCCGGCGGCAGCGGCGCGGTGCGGCCGGCCAGCAGCGCCTCCAGCATCCGCATCGTGGGCACCGTGCGGGAACTGCGGCCCCGGGCGCCCGACAGGAGCGTGAAGCGCAGGCCTCCCTCCTGCGACACCACCCCCATGGTGGCTTCGGCGGCGAGGCGCCGGGTCATGCGCCGCTCCGCCGCCCCAGCCGGGCGACCACGAACGGAGGAAACGCCAGCAGGCTTCCGGCGGTGCCGTCGAGGGCTCGCTGCAACCGCTCCATGGTTCCGTCCGGGTCGGTGCGGGTCACCAGGACGGAGTGGGCCAAGCAGGGGCGGGGCGCGGCGGCCGTGCCCTGCGACAGGACATCGCCGAGCGGGACACTGTTCCAGGCCACCACCAGATCCGCCGGGATGGCGAGTCCGTCCAGCAACTGCAGGGCCGCAGCAGCGCCGCCTTCCCACAGGAGCAGCCGCGGGTCCGGGGCGGCCGCGGGCAGCGCGTCGGCCACGGCGAGCACCACCTCGGCGGCCTCGCACAGGGGCAGGGCGGCCGCGAGCGCTTCGCCCTGCGAGCCGAGCAGCAGCAGGGCGAGGCGCGGGGCGCGCGGATCGGCGAGCTGCCGCAGCGCTGCCGGCACCGTGCGGGTCCGCTCCGGGGGGAGGAGGGCCGGCGTGGGCGGGGCGGGCACCGGGGCCGGTATCGGTGCGGGGGGCCGGCAGCCGGCAGCCAGCAGGACGTCGAACATGCTCGCCGCCGAAGCGTCCCGATCGGGACCGCTGCGGGCCGGGTAGATCTGCACGGATTGCAGAGCGATCCCCAGGCGCCGCGGGTCGGTCGGTCCGGAAGGGTCAGGCGTGAGGAAGCCCTCAAAGGCGAAATCGATCGGCACGACACGCTCGCTGCTGCGCGCCGTGAGGGTGAGGGGCAGGTCGACCACCGCGGCATGCTGCGATCCCGCCGGCCAGATGAAGGTGCCGACCGGCGCGCCGCGGATGCTGGCCCGCAGGGTGAAGGGGGTCTTCGCGACCATGCCCGACAGCCGGCAGCAGAGCGGGCCTTCGGCATCGGGGGGCAGCGGCACGGCGAGGGTGGCGTGGTCGCCGTCGCTCCAGACCAGCTTGACCTCCTGGTAGCTCCAGCCGCGGCCGAGGATCAGGGAGCCGGGATGGCCGCGGCCGATCCGGCGCGGCTCGCCCAGGCGCAGCTCCAGCAGCGCGTTGAGTTCCTCGCCCCCCGGTCCCCCGAGGTCGCGCAGCGCGGCCATGCTGCGGGCATAGCCGAGGCCGGGTTCGGGCGCCGGCACCGGGGCGGGCAGGGAGGGCTGCGGGAGGCCCAACTGGGACAGCAGCGTCGCCAGGGCGTCGCCGGGGGCGAAGTGCAGGTCCTCCAGGCTGATCTGTGGGAATTCCCGCAGCATCTGGTCGAGGAACTCGGCGAAGCGGCGGCGCAGCGCCATGACTGGGTCGGGAAAGGCGCCCTGCTCGATCACCAGTTCCCACAGCGTCACGGCCGTGGTGCGGAGATACAGGATGTCGAAGGCGCCGGGGTTTTCGCGATGCGCGGCCAGCCAGGCCGTCCCATGCGCGCCGGTCACGACCAGCCGCGTGCCGGCTTCCCCCGGTGCGGCGCGGCGAAGCAGGTCGGGGCCGGCGCGGCCGCTGGCGTCCAGCAGCATCACGCCCGTGCCGCGCAACCGGTCGCCGGCTGCCAGGAGCGAGATCAGCTGCGCCGCGCCTTGGGGTTCCAGCGCGAGCACCACCACCGTTCTCGTCAAGGGGAACTCCGACGCGGAAAGGAAGCCGGGGCCAGCGCGGGCCGGCCATGCGCGGAAGCCCGGAAGCGCTCCCTGCGGGCTGCCGTCGATGGTGCCAGCGCCCGCCTACCCTGTCCACGCCGCCCCCGGGTTCCGGCAGGGCCGCGGCACCGTGCGGCCATCCGGACTCGCGCCCGGCGCGCCAGATGCGGCCGAGGTGAGCTCCCGGCCGGAAAAGGGCCGGTAGGCCCCCTGTTTGGCAGGCGATTCGAGCCCATGACCCCGTGTTAACCATTGCTGGTTCCGGCCCATCGCTGGTTCTTGCGGAAAAAAGACCGGTTGGGGGCCACAACGCCCTTGTGTTGCCGAAGTCCTGGGGCTATCTGCCCGTCCGCAACGCGATACGCACGTGCCTCTGGCCCTGGGTGGTTAGGCAACGACGTCAAGCGTGCTGGCACCGCTTGGTCGCTGGTTCGTTCGACCGTTCGTCAACACTGACAGGGCCGACCTCTCGGATCGGCGGTTCTGTCGCATCTTCGAGGGTGGCACACACATGACCCCCAAGATCGCCGCTTTCCTGCGCGACGCCGAGCCGGCGACGCCTTGCCTGGTCCTGGACGTGGATCGGGTGGAGGAGAACTACCGGCGGCTGACCGCGGCCCTGCCGCTGGCACAGATCTACTACGCCGTGAAGGCCAACCCGGCCGCCCCGATCCTGGGCCGGCTGGTGGGGCTCGGCTCCTCCTTCGATGCGGCCTCCTTCGAGGAGGTCACCGCTTGTCTTGAGGCCGGCGCGGCACCGGAGCGGATCTCCTTCGGCAACACCGTGAAGAAGGAGCGCGCCATCCAGGCCGCCTTCGCGCGCGGCGTGCGCATGTTCGCCTTCGACAGCGAGGGGGAGCTGGAGAAGCTGGCCCGCTCCGCCCCCGGTGCGCGCGTGTATTGCCGCATCCTGGTGGGCAATGACGGCGCCGAATGGCCGCTCAGCCGCAAGTTCGGCTGCGAGGTCGAGATGGCGAAGCAGCTGATGGTGCGCGCGGGCGAGCTCGGGCTCGACCCCTTCGGCCTGAGCTTCCATGTCGGCTCGCAGCAGGTGAAGACCACCGCCTACGAGGCGGCGATCGCCAAGGTCGGTCTGCTGTTCACCGACCTGCGCAGCGCGGGCGTGAACGTGCGCATGGTCAACCTCGGCGGCGGCTACCCGGTGCGCTACCGCTCGGAAGTGCCGGAGATCGGCAAGTTCGGCGACGCCATCATGGGCGCCATGGTCAAGGCTTTCGGCAACGCGCTGCCGGAGCTGGTGATCGAGCCGGGCCGCTTCATCGTCGGCGACGCCGGGGTGGTGTCGAGCGAGGTCGTGCTGGTGTCCCGCAAGTCCGCCGAGGACCCGGTGCGCTGGGTCTACCTCGACATCGGGCGCTTCGGCGGCCTGGCGGAAACCGAGGGCGAGGCGATCAAGTACGTGTTCCGCACGCCGCATGACGGCGGGGAGGACGGGCCGGTGACCATCGCGGGGCCGACCTGCGACAGCACCGACACGCTGTACGAGAAGAGCAACTACCGCCTGCCGCTGGCGCTCGACGCCGGCGACCGGGTGGAGCTGGAGGCCACGGGCGCCTACGTGACCACCTATGCCAGCCAGCGCTTCAACGGCTTCGCGCCGCTGGCCGAGCACTACGTCTGATCGACGGCGGAGCGGGGCTGCGGCCCCGCTCCGACCGAAGACCAAAACGGCCCGGCATGCTCTGCGTGCCGGGCCGTTTGCCTTTCCGTGATGGGGAAGGGGAGGCTAGGCTGCACGGCATGGACGAGATCGACCGCAACATCCTCATTGCCCTCCAGCAGGACGGGGCGGCGGGACTGGCGGACCTCGCCAAGGTCGCGGGGCTGTCGGTGTCGGCCACGGCCGAGCGGGTGAAGCGTCTGGAAGAGCGGGGCACGATCCGCGGCTGGCGCGCCGACCTGGACCCGGCCGCGGTGGGCTGCCCGCTGGTGGGTTGGGCGCTGGTGTCGCTGCGGCCCGGGCAGGATGACGAGGCCTTCCGCGACGCCATGCTGCGCGCCGAGGCGGTGCTGGAATGCCACGCCATCACCGGCGCCTGGTCCTTCATGGTGAAGCTGCGGCTGCCGGACCTGCCCGCGCTGGAACGCTTCGTGGCCGGGCAGATCGGTGCGCTGCCGGGGGTGGAGCGCACGCAAACGGTGGTGGCCATGGCCACGGTCAAGGAAACCTCGATCCTGCCGGTGGCGGATGCGGACGAGGAGTAGGAACTCCCCGCCCGCCGTCGCAGCTCAGGTGTTGCCCGGCTTGATGTCCATGGCGCGGGTCCGCTCGTCCATGCGCGGGTCGTGCTGCAGCCCGCGCCGCACGGCCCAGGTGTTGACCAGCTGGAACAGCGGGATGATCGCCACGTCGTCCATCGCCATCTTCACCGCCTCGCGCAGCAACTCCTCGCGGCGGCCGTCATCCAGCGTCGTGACCGCGCGCTCCGTCAGCGAGTCCAGGGCCGGGTTGGAATAGCGGCCCATGTTGTTGGCCCCCGTTCGCGCCTGCTGGCTGTAGGTGTTGAGGATGTTGACCAGCGCGTAGGAGGCCTCCCCCGTGGCGCTGCCCCAGCCGACCAGCCGCATGCCGAATTCCTGCCGGTTGGAACGGACGGAGAAGCTAGCCCAGGGCAGCGCCTCCACCTGCGTCTGCACGCCGGCGCGGGTCCACATCTGCGCCACCGCCTGGGCGGTGCGGGCATCGTTGGGGTAGCGGTCGTTGGGCGTGTGCAGGGTCATGCGGAAGCCCTGCGGGAAGCCGGCCTCGGCCAGCAGGCGGCGGGCGCCCTCGATGTCCTGGCGCGGCGGCGTCACGGCGGGGTTGAAGGAATAGGAGCCGGGCGGCAGCCATTGGCCGTTGGGCTGCGCGGTGCCCTCCATCACCCGCTCGGCCAGCGCCTCGCGGCTGATGGCCAGGCTCAGCGCCCGGCGCACGCGAAGGTCGTTGAAGGGGTTCTGCGCCAGCGGGCGTCCGGCATTGTCGGTGACGAAGATCGGGTCGGCGGTGCGGGAGCGGTCGGGGGCCATGTAGATCACGCGCAGCCCCTGGATCTGGCTCAGCGTGACCCGGCCCTCGTTGCGCAGCTGCGGGATGTCGGAGGCCGGCACGGTGTCGATGATGTCCACGTCGCCCGACAGGATCGCCGCGGTGCGCGCGGGCGGCGAGGAGATGACGCGGTAGTCGACGCGTTCCCAGGACGGCCGCCCGGACCAGTGGCCGTCGTTGCGCGCCAGCTGGGTGCGGCTGCCGGGCAGGTATGACACGAAGCGGTAGGGGCCGGTGCCGATCGCCGCCTTGCCGCTGTTGTAGTCTTCCGTGGTCGCACCCTCGCCGACGTGGCGGGAAATGACGCCGACGGAAGCGAGGTCGGTGGGCATCATCGGGTAGGGGCCGGCGGTATGGAGCCGTACCGTGAGCGGGTCCACCACCTCCACGCGCTGGATGCCGCGCACGAAGGCGCCGAAGCCGCCGGGGCTGTTGGGCACGTCGGGGGTGCGGGCCACGGTGAACACCACGTCGTCGGCGGTGAAGTCGCGCCCGTCATGCCACTTCACGCCCGGCCGCAGCTTGAACTCCCACACCGTGTCGGATACCGCACGCCAGGACTGCGCGAGCTGCGGCACGAGCTGCGCCCGCGCGTCGAACTCCACCAGCTTGTCGAAGATGTGCGCGGTGATGCTGTTATTGGGGGAAGCGTTGTAGAAATGCGGGTCCAGCGAGGTGATCGACCCGCCGATGGCGATGGTCAGGGTCTGGGCCCCGGCCGGCGTGGCGGCTAGTGCGGCCGCCGCCAGGGCGGCGGCGTTCAGGGCAGCCCGCGGCAGGGGAAGCGTCCATCGAAGGGTCGGCATGGGAGGTCCCGGTCTCCGTTGCATGGGTGCCAAGCGCGATGCTGGCGGCTTGGCATGGTGGCTGCTAGACTGCGGAACACAAGGGGCTGCGAGCTATCCGAGGACTCAGATCATGAGCAAGACGAGCGCCATGGCCGCGGCCCTGGTCGCGTTTTCGGCATTGGCGGGCTCCGCTGGCGCGCAAACGCTCAACCTCGCGGTGGGGGCGCCGGTCACCTCCCTCGACCCGCACTACCACGCGCTGTCGCCGAACTACGCCGTGGCCGACATGCTGTTCGACAGCCTGACCAGCTTCGACGCCCGCGGCCGGCTGATCCCCCGCCTGGCGGAAAGCTGGCGGCCGGTCTCGGAAGACACCTGGGAGTTCAAGCTGCGGCCCGGCGTGCGCTTCCACAACGGCAGCGCCCTCACCGCCGAGGACGTGGCCTTCACGGTGGAGCGCGTGCCGACGGTGCCCAACAGCCCGTCCACCTACGGCATCTACACGCGCGCCATCCGCAGCGTGGAGGTGGTGGACCCCGTGACGGTGCGCATGCGCACGGACGGGCCCTATCCGCTGCTGCCCACCGATCTCGCGCAGATCGAGATGCTGGACCGCGAAACGCACAGCGGCGCCAGCACGGACGACTTCAACAGCACCAAGGTGGCGATCGGCACCGGGCCGTTCCGCGTGGTGTCCTATCGCAGCGGCGACCGCATCGAGTACGCCCGCAACGACGAGTATTTCGGCGACCGTCCGGCCTGGTCGCGCGTCAACTACCGCATGATCACCAACGATGCCGGCCGCACCGCGGCGCTGCTGGCGGGCGACGTGGACTTCATCGACCAGGTGCCCACCAGCGACATCGAGCGGATGCGCCGCGAAGGCCGGGTGCAGCTGAGCGAGGCGGACGGGCTGCGGCTGATCTTCCTGTTCCTGGACCACGGGCGCGAGGGATCCTCGCCCTTCGTCACCGGTCCCGACGGCCAGCCGCTGCCGCGCAACCCGCTGAAGGACCTGCGCGTCCGGCAGGCGCTGAGCATGGCGATCGACCGCCCCGCCATCACCGGCCGCGTCATGGAAGGGGCGGCCGCACCCACCGGGCAGTTCCTGTCGCCCGGCCTGTACTCCTTCGTGCCCGGGCTGGAGCCGCCGGCCGTGGACCTCGACCGTGCCAGGCGCCTGCTGGCCGAGGCCGGCTACCCGCAGGGCTTCCGCATCACGCTGCACGGCCCCAACGACCGCTACATGAACGACGCCCGCATCATCCAGGCGATCGGCCAGATGTGGACCCGCATCGGCGTGCGCACCCAGGTGGAGGCGCAGCCCTGGGCCGCCTACATCGCCCGCGCCGGGCGGCACGACTACAGCGCGGGGCTGGTGGGCTGGGGCATCTCCTCGGCCGAGGCGACATCGCCGCTGCGCTCGCTGCTGGCGACCATCACGCCGGCCCGGGGCTGGGGCGGTTCCAACCGCGGCGCCTACAGCAACCCGGCGCTGGACGCCAAGCTGAGCGAGGCCCTGCGCACGCTGGACGACGGGCAGCGGGAGCGGGTGCTGCAGGACGCCACGCGCATGGCGGTCGACGATGTCGGGATCATCCCGATCCATATCCAGAAGAACATCTGGGCGATGCGCCGCGGGCTGCGCCACGACGCGCGGGCCGACGAGCTGACGCGGGCGCAGGACGTGCGCCCGGTCGCGCCCTGATCCCGGAGGCGGAATGACGGTCTACCTGCTGCGTCGCCTGATCCAGGCGGCGCTGGTGATGCTGGCGATGTCGGTGATCGTGTTCGTCGGCGTCTACGCCATCGGCGACCCGGTGGAGATCCTGATCTCGCCCGACGCCGACCAGGCGGAGCGCGCCCGCGCCGTGGCCGCGCTGGGCCTGGACCAGCCGCTGTGGTGGCAGTACCTGGCCTTCCTGGGCAACGCGCTGCGCGGCGACCTCGGCCGTTCCTTCGTCTTCAACGAGCCGGCGCTGCAGCTGATCCTGCAGCGCATGCCGGCGACGCTGGAGCTCGCGCTGGGCGCCACCTTCCTAGCGTTGCTGGTGGGCGTGCCGCTGGGCCTCTACGCCGGGCTGCGGCCGAAGTCGCCGATCTCGTCCGGCATCATGGCGGGCTCCATCCTGGGCTTCTCGCTGCCGACCTTCTGGGTCGGGCTGATGCTGATCATGGTGTTCGCCGTGCAACTGGGCTGGCTGCCCTCCACCGGGCGCGGCGAGACGGTCACGGTGCTGGGGATGCGCTGGAGCTTCCTGACGCGCGACGGTTTGGCGCATATGGCGATGCCGGCGCTGAACCTGGCGCTGTTCAAGATCTCGCTCGTGGTGCGGCTGACCCGGGCCGGCGTGCGTGAAACCATGCTGATGGACTTCGTGAAGTTCGCCCGCGCCAAGGGGCTGACGCCGCGGCGCGTGGTGATGGTGCACGTGTTCAAGAACATCCTGATCCCCGTGGTCACCGTGGTGGGGCTGGAGCTGGGCTCCACCATCGCCTTCTCGGTGGTGACGGAAAGCGTCTTCGCCTGGCCGGGCATGGGCAAGCTGATCATCGACAGCATCAACGTGCTGGATCGCCCCGTGATCGTGGCCTACCTGATGATCATCGTGATGATGTTCATCGTCATCAATCTCGTCGTGGACCTGATGTACTCGATGCTGGATCCGCGCGTGCGGCTGGAAGGCAAGGCATGAGCGCTACCACCGCCGGGCCGAAGCCCGGCTCCGGCGCGCCTGCCGCGCCGCGCGTGGCCAAGGTGGAAACGCCGTTGCAGCGTTTCCTGCGCGACTTCGCCGCCTCCAAGCTGGCGATGCTGGGGCTGGTGGTGTTTGCCACGCTGGCGCTGCTGGCGATCCTGGCGCCGCTGATCGCGCCGCAGAACCCCTACGACCTCGCCCAGCTCGACATCATGGACGGGCGGCTGGAGCCGGGTTCGCGCAACGGCGATGACACCATGACCTTCTGGCTCGGCACGGACGACCAGGGGCGCGACATGCTGTCGGGCATTCTCTACGGGCTGCGCATCAGCCTGATGGTAGGTGCGGGCTCCGCCATCTGTGCGGCGCTGATCGGTGCCAGCCTGGGCATGTTGGCGGCCTATGCGGGCGGGCGCACCGACACGCTGATCATGCGGCTGGTGGACCTGCAGCTGTCCTTTCCGTCCATCCTGGCGGCGCTGATGATCCTGGCCTTCCTGGGCAAGGGCATCACCAACGTGGTGCTGGCGCTGATCATCGTGGAATGGGCCTACTACGCCCGCACGGTGCGCGGCTCGGCCCTGGTGGAGCGGCGGCGCGAGTACATCGAGGCGGCGCAGTGCCTGGCCCTGCCGACGCACCGCATCATCTTCCGCCACCTGCTGCCCAACTGCCTGCCGCCGCTGATCGTCATCGGCACCATGCAGGTGGCGCGCGCCATCGCGCTGGAAGCGACGCTGAGCTTCCTGGGCCTGGGCGTGCCGATCACTGAGCCCTCGCTGGGGCTGCTGATCGCCAACGGCTACGAGTACATGCTTTCAGGCAAGTACTGGATTTCCTTCTATCCCGGGATCGCGCTGCTGATCACCATCGTGTCCATCAACCTCGTCGGCGACCACCTGCGCGACGTGCTGAACCCGAGGCTGCAGAAGTGAGCGGCACCCGCAAGGAAGACCCGGTTCCCGCCTCCGCCGCGCCGCCGACGTTGGAGGTGCGGCACCTGCAGACGCATTTCTTCACCCGCGCCGGCGTGGTGAAGGCGGTGGACGATGTCAGCTTCACCGTGGGCCGCGGCAAGGTGCTGGGGCTGGTGGGGGAATCCGGCTCGGGCAAGACCGTGACCGGCTTCTCCATCATGGGGCTGGTGGACGAGCCCGGGCGGATCGTCGGCGGGCAGATCCTGTACCAGGGGCGCGACCTGGCGAAGCTGTCCGAGGAGGAGATGCGGCAGCTGCGGGGAAACCGCATCGCCATGATCTTCCAGGACCCGATGATGACGCTGAACCCGGTTCTGCGCATCGACACCCAGATGATCGAGACCGTGCAGGCGCACGAGAAGGTGTCGCGCGAGGAGGCGCGGCAGCGGGCGCGCGACACGCTGGGCATGGTGGGCATCCCCAGCCCGGACGAGCGGCTGATGAGCTACCCGCACCAGTTCTCCGGCGGCATGCGGCAGCGCGTGGCCATCGCCATCGCCCTGCTGCACCGCCCCGAGCTGATCGTGGCGGACGAGCCCACCACCGCGCTGGACGTCACCATCCAGGGGCAGATCCTGGCGGAAGTGCAGAAGCTCGCAGCCACCACCGGCACTTCGCTGATCTGGATCACCCACGACCTGTCGGTGGTGGCCGGCCTCGCGGACGACATCGCCGTGATGTATGCCGGCCGCGTGGTGGAGTTCGGCGATGTCGGCGACGTGCTGGACGCGCCGCTGCACCCCTATACCGTGGGCCTGCTGGGCTCCGTGCCGTCGCGCAACCGGCGTGGCGAGCCGCTGCGGCAGATCCCGGGCATGACGCCCTCCCTGCTCAACCTGCCGGTGGGCTGCCCTTTCCGCTCGCGCTGCCCCCGCGCCCAGGACAAGTGCCGTGAGTACCCGCTGATGGACGAGAAACGCCCGAAGCAATGGGCGCGCTGCTTCTTTCCCCATCTCGAGAGCGCCGAGGCCGCGGCATGAGCGCCACCCTGGAACGGCAGAGGGCCAACAAGGCGCAGGCCCTGGGCACGCCGATGGTGGAGCTGCGCGCCGTGTCGCGCCGCTTCTCCAAGTCGCTGGACTTCGCGGGCAAGATCGCCAAGCGCCTGGGCGCCCCGATCCGCGAGGAGGTGGTGCACGCCGTGGACCACGTCGACCTCACCGTCCGCAAGGGCGAGGTGGTCGGGCTGGTGGGCGAATCCGGCTGCGGCAAGTCCACGCTGGGCCGCATGGTCGCGGGCATCCTGCCGCAGAGCGAGGGCGAGATCCTGTGGCGCGGGGTGGATCGCGCGACGCTCTCGGGTGCCGAGGCGCGGGAAGCCAAGCTGCAGGCGCAGATGATCTTCCAGGACCCGATGTCCTCCCTGAACCCGCGCCTGCGGGTGAGCGACATCGTGGGCGAGGCGCCGCTGGTGCACGGCATGGTGCGGCGCCGCGACCTGGACAACTACGTGGACGAGCAGATGCGCCGCGCCGGGCTGGACCCGGCCTTCAAGCGCCGCTACCCGCACCAGTTCTCCGGCGGGCAGCGGCAGCGCATCGGCATCGCACGCGCCCTGGCGGTGCAACCGCAGTTCCTGGTCTGCGACGAATCCGTGGCCGCCCTGGACGTGTCAATCCAGGCGCAGGTGCTGAACCTGTTCATGCGTCTGCGGCAGGAGCTGGACCTCACCTACCTGTTCATCTCGCACGACCTGAGCGTGGTGGAGCACCTGAGCGACCGGGTGGTGATCATGTATCTCGGCCGGGTGGTGGAGGAAGCGCCGGCGGCGGAGGTCTTCGCCCGCGCCAACCACCCCTACACCCAGTCGCTGCTGGCGGCGGTGCCCAAGATCGAGGCGCGCAAGAAGGCCTTCAACACGGTGAAGGGCGAGATCCCCTCGCCGCTGAACCCGCCCAAGGGCTGCCACTTCCACCCGCGCTGCCCGCATGCCTTCGACCGTTGCCGCGTCGAGGTGCCGGCGCTGAAGGAGATCGCCCCCGGGCATCGCTCCCGCTGCCACCTCAACGACGAGCCGGGCCGCGCCGGGATGCCGGCGTGAGGATCGTCGCGCGGCTGCTGCCCGTGCTGCTGATCGCCCTGGCCCTGGCGGGCTGCGAGCGGGAAGGGGGCCTGCGCGGCGGCTATGTCGGCGGCGGCGCCGGCCTGTCCACCCGGGGCGCGCCGTGAGTGGGTCGGTGCTGGGCGCAGGCAGCGCCTATCCGCGCGACCTGCTGGGCTACGGGCCCAACCCGCCGGACGCCCGCTGGCCCAATGGCGCCCGGGTCGCGCTGAGCTTCGTGCTCAACTACGAGGAGGGCGGCGAGAACACCGTCCTCAACGGCGACCCGATCAGCGAGGCCTACCTGCACGAGGTTCCCGGCGGCCAGCCCCGCCGCGGCATGCGGGACGAGAGCACGGAATCGCAGTTCGACTACGGCGCGCGGGTCGGCGTGTGGCGGGTGCTGCGGCTGTTTGCCGAGCGCGGGCTGCGACTGACGGTGTACGGCGTCGGCCGGGCGCTGGAACTGAACCCGGTGGCGGCGCGTGCCTTTGCCGAAGCCGGGCACGAGGTGGCCTGCCACGGCTACCGCTGGATCAACTACGCCGAGGTGGACGAGGCCACCGAGCGCGAGCACATCGCCCGCAACGTGGCCGCGGTGGAGAGCACGGTCGGGGTCCGGCCGGTGGGCTGGTACACCGGCCGCATCAGCGCCAACACCCGCCGCCTGGTGGCCGAGCATGGCGGCTTCCTCTACGATTCCGACGCCTACGACGACGACCTGCCGCATTACGTGCCGGTGAACGGGAAGCCGCAGCTCGTGGTGCCTTATACGCTCGACAACAACGACATGAAGTTCGCCGTGCCGCCGGGCTTCGGCACCACGGACGCCTTCACGGCCTACCTGCGGGACTCCCTGGACTTCCTGCGGGAAGAGGGGCGGACCACCCCGCGCATGATGAATGTCGGGCTGCATTGCCGCCTTGTGGGCCGGCCGGCGCGGGCCGCGGCCCTGGCGCGCTTCCTGGACCACGTGGTGGCCTGCCCGGATGTCTGGGTCTGCACGCGCGAGCAGATCGCCCGCCACTGGTGGGCGGAGCACCCGCCGGGCTGAACCTGCCCGCCGGGCCGGGCTGGGCTGAACCGTCACCGGGCCGGGCTGCGGCGCCGGGAAATCCGGCGTTGCGGCCCCGCCGCGTCGCTGCTATCGGTGGCCGCATGTTCGCGCGCGGCCCCTCCGCTGCTTGCCTGACGGCCCTTCCGGGCCTCGGCGACGCGCGCCTCCTCCTCCTCCTTCGACTTACCGGCCCCTGGGCGTAAACCCGGCGCGAGTGCCGGCCACGCTCAGGGGAAGCTGAGGCCCCGCGCGCGTCCGGCGCGCGGTGGCCCACCCGTTCCCACGGCCCGATCCAGTCGAGAAGCGAACCATGCCCATCCAGCACCCCTCCTTCGGCACCCTGGCCGACGACCGCGTCATCATCTTCGACACCACCCTGCGCGACGGCGAGCAGTCGCCCGGCTTTTCCATGAACCTGGAAGAGAAGCTGCGCATGGCCGAGGCCCTGGCCGAGCTGGGCGCCGACGTGCTGGAAGCCGGCTTCCCCATCGCCTCCCCGGGCGATTTCGACAGCGTCCGCTCCATCGCCGACCGTTTCAGCAAGGACGGGCCGGTGATCTGCGGCCTGGCCCGTTCCGCCCCGCAGGACATCCTGCGCGCGGCCGAGGCGGTGAAGTCTGCCGCCCGCCCGCGCATCCACACCTTCCTGTCCACCAGCCCGCTGCACATGCGGGTCAAGCTGCGGATGAGCCCGGACGAGGTGCTGCAGGCCGTGGCGGACAGCGTGGCCCTGGCGCGCAACCACGTGGCCGACGTGGAATGGTCGGCCGAGGATGGCAGCCGCACCGACCCGGACTTCCTGTGCCGCTGCGTGGAGGCCGCCATCAAGGCCGGCGCCACCACCATCAACGTCCCCGACACGGTGGGCTACGCCCTGCCCGAGGACCTGGCGCGCATCTTCACCATGCTGCGCGAGCGGGTGCCGGGGGCGGATGGGGTGGTCTTCTCCACCCACAACCACAATGACCTCGGCCTGGCCGTGGCCAATACGCTGGCGGCGATCCGCGCCGGGGCGCGGCAGGTGGAATGCACCATCAACGGCATCGGCGAGCGCGCCGGCAATGCCAGCCTGGAGGAGGTGGCCATGGCGCTGCGCACCCGCCAGGACACGGTGGGCATGCGCTCCGGCGTGGTGACGCCCAATATCCTGCGCACCTCGCGGCTGCTGGCCACGATCACCGGCTTCGACGTGCAGCCCAACAAGGCCATCGTCGGGCGCAACGCCTTCGCCCATGAATCCGGCATCCACCAGGACGGCATGCTGAAGGATCGCGGCACCTACGAGATCATGACGCCCGAGAGCGTCGGCTGGACCAACTCCTCGCTGGTGATGGGCAAGCATTCCGGCCGGGCGGCGTTCCGCGACAAGCTGAAGGCGCTGGGCTACGAGGTCGGCGACAACCAGCTGAACGACGCCTTCCGCCGCTTCAAGGACATCGCGGACCGCAAGAAGGTGGTCTACGACGAGGACATCGTCGCCCTGGTGGACGACGAGATCCTGCGCACCCATGACCGCATCAAGCTGACCGGGCTGACGGTGGCCAGCGGCCTGCACACCCGCCCGATGGCCACGCTGAAGCTGGAGATCGACGGCGAGGAGCAGGAAGGGATGGCGGTGGGCGACGGCGCCGTGGACGCCACCTTCAACGCCCTGCGCGCGGCCTTCCCGCACGAGGCCGGGCTGCGCCTCTACGCCGTGCAGTCCGTGACCGGCGGCACCGACGCCCAGGCCCGCGTCACCGTGCGTCTGGAGGAAGGCGGCAAGCTGGTGGACGGCCAGGGCTCGGACACCGACACCATCATCGCCTCGGCCCGCGCCTACGTGCACGCGCTGAACAAGCTGCTGGTGAAGCGCGAGCGCACCGCCCCGGCGGACTACGCCCCGGCCACGCAGGCCAGCGGGGCGCACAGCTCGGCCGCCTGAAACGGAAAAAGGGCCCGCCGTGGTCGGCGGGCCCTTTTCCAGGCCGTCACCTCGCCCCGGCGCGCGGCGCCAGGGGCTCAGTGCCGGGAGATCAGCGCCAGATGGGGCGGCCCAGGTTGACGTCGCGGCCGCTGGTCAGCGCACCGCCGGCCGCACCGGCCGCGCCGCCAATCAGGGCGCCCGTGCCGGCATTGCCGCCGGTGATGGCCGCGACGCCGGCGCCCGCACCGGCGCCCAGCAGGCCGCCGGACACCGCCCGGTCCCCGGTGCTGTAGCCGCAGGCGCTGAGCCCGAGGCCAGCGATGGCGAGGAGGGCGAGGGTGGTCTTGCGCACGGTGTCTTCTCCTGGGTCCAAAGGGTTACGGCCTGTATGTCCGTGGCGATCTGAACGGAGATGTGACCCGTAAGTTTCACGCGTCGTCTCGCCGTGGGAGACGACCTCCGCCGGGGGCTTGAGCGCGGCTGCCGCCGGGTCTAGTCAGGCCCGCCCCAATCCCTTTCCGTTCCTCCTGTACAAGGTTTCCGCCGGCATGTTCTCACGCCTGTTCGGCTTCCTGTCCGCCGACATGGCGATAGACCTCGGGACCGCGAATACCCTCGTCTACGTCAAGGGCCGGGGCATCGTGTTGAACGAGCCCTCGGTGGTCGCCATCGCCGACATCCGTGGCCGCAAGCAGGTCCTCGCGGTGGGCGAGGAGGCCAAGCTGATGCTCGGCCGCACGCCCGGCAACATCGCCGCCATCCGCCCGCTGCGCGACGGCGTGATCGCCGACTTCGAAGTGGCGGAGGAGATGATCAAGCACTTCATCCGCAAGGTGCACAACCGGCGCTCCTTCGCCTCGCCGATGATCATCGTCTGCGTCCCTTCCGGCTCCACGGCGGTGGAGCGACGCGCCATCCAGGAAAGCGCCGAGAGCGCCGGTGCCCGCAAGGTGCTGCTGATCGAGGAGCCGATGGCGGCCGCGATCGGCGCCGGCCTGCCGGTGACGGAGCCCTCCGGCTCCATGATCGTCGACATCGGCGGCGGCACCACCGAGGTGGCGGTGATCAGCCTCGGCGGCATCGTCTATGCCCGCTCCGTCCGGGTGGGCGGCGACAAGATGGACGAGGCCATCATCTCCTATATCCGGCGGCAGTTTAACCTGCTGATCGGCGAGAGCACGGCCGAGCGCATCAAGATGGAGGTCGGCGCCGCCCGCCTGCCCGATGACGGCGAGGAGGGTGCCATTGCCGAGGTGAAGGGCCGCGACCTGATGAACGGCGTGCCGCGGGAAGTCTGGGTCAGCCAGCGCCAGATCTCCGAGAGCCTGACCGAGCCGGTGACCGCCATCGTCGAGGCGGTGAAGGTGGCGCTGGAGAACACGCCGCCGGAACTGGCCGCCGACATCGTGGACAAGGGCATCGTGCTGACCGGCGGCGGGGCGCTGCTGCACCGGCTGGATCAGGTGCTGCGCGACGCCACGGGCCTGCCGGTCAGCGTCGCGGAGGAAGCGCTGTCCTGCGTGGCCCTGGGCACCGGCCGGGCGCTGGAGGAGATGAAGCGGCTTCGCCACGTCCTGTCCTCGATGTATTAGAACATCGTGCCCGCGAGCCCGTTGGGGATTCGCGAGGGAACAGGCGGTTCATGATCCGAATCAGCATCCAGCTCCGGGAAGCGCTCGGCCGCCTCACGCTCCCGGCGCTGGTCGCGGGCGCCTTCGGGGTCATGCTGCTGGGCAAGGCGGACGCCGTGCTGGTGGAACGCCTGCGCATGTCCCTGTCCGACGCGCTGGCCCCCCTCTACGGCGTGCTGGCGGAACCGGTGGAGGCCGCGCGCAACCTGGTGGAGGACGCCAGCAATCTCTGGTCCCTGCGGACGGAGAATGCCCGGTTGCGGCAGGAGAACGAGAACCTCCGCCACTGGCAGGCCGCGGCCCTGGCGCTGGATTCCGAGAACGCCCAGCTGCGCCGGCAGCTCTCCTTCGTGCCCGACAGCACCGCCACCTTCCGCACCGCGCGGGTGGTGGCCGATGCCGGCGGCACCTATGCCCGGGCCGTGCTGCTGGCCACCGGGCCGCTGCTGCCCGTGCGCAAGGGGCAGGTGGCGCTGGACGAGCGCGGCCTGGCCGGGCGCGTCACGGAGGTGGGCGAGCGTTCCGCCCGGGTGCTGCTGATCACCGACCTCAACAGCCGCATCCCCGTGGTGCTGGAAAGCTCGCGCGCCCGGGCGGTGATGGTGGGCACCAACGGCGCCCGCCCGCGCTTGCAGCACTGGCCCGAGGGCAGCCCGCCCAAGGAAGGCGAGCGCGTGGTCACGGGGGCGGAGAGCACCTCCTTCCCAACCGGCCTGCCGGTGGGGGTGGTGCACTGGTCGGATTCCGGCACGCCGGAGATCGAGACCTACGCGCAGCTCAACCGCCTCGACCTGCTGCGCATCTTCGAGTTCGGCCTGTCCGGCGTCCTGCCGCCCGAGGCGGTGGCGCGGCCCGAGCCGCGGGCGCGGCGCTGATGGCGCGCCGCGCCGCCCTTCCCCGGCAGGGCGCCCCCTGATGGCGGCCACCGGGCAGCCGGACCCCGCGCCCGGCCTGCTCCGCCGGCTGGATCTGATGGGCCGGGCGGCCTTCCCCACCACCCTGGCGGCCCTGCTGCTAATCCTGGCCGCCACCCCGGCCGGCCTGCCCGTGCTGGGGCCCGGGCTGACCCTGGCCTGCGTGTTCTTCTGGTCGGTGTTCCGCCCCGCCGCCATGCCGGCCCCGGCGGTGTTCGGCCTGGGGCTGCTGCAGGACCTGCTGGCCTTCGCGCCGCTGGGGCAGGGGGTACTGACCCTGCTGCTGGCGCATGGCGCGGCGATCCGCTTCCGCCGCTTCCTGGCCCGGCAGTCCTTTGCCGTGGTGTGGATCATCTTCTGCGTCTTCGCCCTGGCCGCCTCGGTGTTGGGCTATGCGCTGCAGGTGGTGCTGGGCTGGCAGGTCGTGCCGGCCTCGCCGGGCCTGGTGCAGGCCGGGCTGGCGGCCGGTGCCTATCCGGCGGTGGCGGCCGTGCTGACCCGCGTGCACGAGGGGATGCAGCGGGCCGAGGCGCTGGCGTAAAGGAAGGCGCATGAGCCGTCACAGCGAGGAAGAACGCCGCCGCTCCATCTTCACGCGGCGTGCGCTGGTGCTGGCCGGCATCCAGGCTGGCGGGCTGGGCTTCCTGGGATGGCGGCTGCACACGCTGCAGGTCGATGAGGGCGAGCGTTACGCCACCCTGGCCGAGGAGAACCGCATCTCCGCCCGGCTGCTGGCGCCGCCGCGCGGCCGGGTGCTGGACCGCGCCGGCAAGGTGGTGGCCGGCAACCGCCTGAACTGGCGCGCCCTGCTGGTGGCCGAGGATGCCGGTGATGTCCCGGCCGTGCTGGAAACCTTTTCCCGCATCGTGCCCCTGGCCGAGCACGAGCGGGCGCGGATCGAGCGCGAGGTGCGTCGCCGCCGCCGCTTCGTGCCCGTGGCGGTGCGCGACTTCCTGACCTGGGACGAGATGGCCCGCATCGAGGTCAACGCGCCCGACCTGCCCGGCATCAGCGTGGATGTCGGCACCACGCGCGAATATCCCGAGCGCGAGCACCTCGCCCACCTCGTCGGCTACGTCGCGCCCCCGGCGGAGCGCGACATGGGCGAGGACCCGCTGCTGGAACTGCCGGGCATCCGGGTCGGGCGCGCGGGGGTGGAGCGCTTTCACGACCGCCTGCTGCGCGGCCGGGCCGGGGCGCAGCGCATGGAGGTCAACGCCGTCGGCCGCGTGATCCGCGAGATGGACCGGCGCGAGGGCGTGTCCGGCCAGGATGTCCAGATCAGCGTCGATGCGGAGCTGCAGCGCGCCGTCCGGGCCCGCTGCGCGGAAGGCACCAGCGCGGTGGTGCTGGACTGCCGCAGCGGCGAGGTGCTGGCGATGGCCACCCAGCCTTCCTTCGACCCGCATCTGTTCAATTCCGGCGTGTCCGCGGCGCAATGGCGCGAATGGACCAGCCAGCGCGCCACGCCGCTGATCAACAAGTGCACCAACGGGCTCTACGCCCCCGGCTCCACCTTCAAGATGATCGTGGCGCTGGCGGCGCTGGAGGCCAAGGTCTGCACTCCAGGCGAGCGCGTCAGCTGTCCCGGCTACTACGACCTCGGCGACACGCGCTTCCACTGCCATTCGCGCTACGGCCATGGCGGCGTCGATATGCGCAACGGCCTGAAGTATTCCTGCGACGTCTATTTCTACGAGATGGCCAAGCGCACCGGCATCGACCGCATCGCCGCCATGGCCAAGCGCTTCGGCCTGGGCGTGGACTTGGAGATCGAGCTGCCCGGCACCCGGCGCGGCTTGGTGCCGACGCGGGAATGGCGCCTGGCGCAGGGCAAGCCCTGGAACCTCGGCGACACGGTGGTGCACGGCATCGGCCAGGGCTTCTACCAGATCACTCCGCTGGCCCTGGCCACCATGACGGCGCGGCTGGCCTCCGGCCGGGCGGTGCAGCCGCACCTGACCCAGACCATCGGCGGCCGCCCGGTGCGCGGCACCCGCGCCGAGGACTGGCCCAGCCTGGGCATCCCCGAGCGCGACCTGCGCTTGATGCGGGAAGGCATGTACGCCGTGGTCAACGAGGAGAGCGGCACCGGCAGACCCGGCCGCCTGCCGGGCGGCTACGGGCAGTTCGCGGGCAAGACCGGCAGCGTGCAGGTCCGCCGCGTCAGCCGCGAGCAGCGCGAGCGCGGCTTCCGGGTGGAGAACATGCCGCGGGAATGGCGGCCGCACGCGCTGTTCGTGGGATTCGCGCCCTATGACGACCCGCATTACGCCGTGTCGGTCGTGGTGGAGCACGGCTCGGCCGGGTCCACCGCCGCGGCGCCCGTGGCGCGCGACATCATGATGGACACCATCAACCGGTTCCGTCAGGCGCCGCCGGCCCCCGGCGCGCGCGTGGCGGCGGCCGGGCGCTAGGAGCAACTTCCATGTCGGGCGTCTATGAACGCCGGCTGCTGCGGGTCGAGCGTGGCTTCGGCGTGCTGGAAAAGCTCTGGGCGGTGCCCTGGGGCTTCGTGCTGCTGCTCTGCGCCGTGGCGGGGGTGGGCTACGTCGCGCTCTATTCCGCCGGCGGCGGGGCGCCCGAGCTTTACGCCAGCAAGCACGCCCTGCGCTTCGGCTTCGGCGTGGTGGTGATGCTGTGCATCGCCTTTGTCGACATCCGGCTGATCGCGAAGCTGTCCTGGCTGGGCTACGCGATCGGCATCGGGCTGCTGGTGCTGGTGGCCGTGCACGGGCAGGTGGGGAAGGGCGCGCAGCGCTGGGTCGAGCTGGGGCCGGTGCAACTCCAGCCCTCGGAACTGATGAAGATCCTGCTGGTGCTGGCGTTGGCCTCCTGGTTCCACCGGGCGTCCTGGGAGCGTGTCGGCAACCTGCTGTTCTTGGTGCCGCCGGCGATCGCGGTGCTGATCCCCGTGGGGCTGATCCTGAAGCAGCCCAATCTCGGCACGGCGCTGATCACCGGCATGATCGGGGCGGCGGTGTTCTGGTCGGCCGGCGTCCGCTGGTGGAAGTTCGCGCTGGTGGGCATCGCCGCCGGTGTCGCCGCGCCCATCGCCTATGACCACCTGCACGACTACCAGCGGGCCCGGATCACCACCTTCCTGGACCCGGAAAGCGATCCCCTCGGGGCGGGCTACAACATCATCCAGTCCAAGATCGCGCTGGGATCGGGCGGGATGTGGGGCAAGGGCTTCCTGCAGGGCACCCAGGGCCACCTGAACTTCCTGCCCGAGAAGCAGACGGACTTCATCTTCACCATGATCGCCGAGGAGTTCGGCCTGGTGGGGGCGGTGGGGACGCTGCTGCTGCTGGCGCTGGTGGTGGCCTTCGCCTTCCTGGTCGCGCTGCGCTGCCGGCACCAGTACGGCCGGCTGCTCGGCGTCGGGCTGGGCACCAACTTCTTCCTCTACGTCTTCGTCAACGTCGCCATGGTGACGGGCTCCATCCCCGTGGGCGGGGTGCCGCTGCCGCTGATCAGCCATGGCGGCTCGGCGATGCTGACGGCCATGGTGGGCTTCGGGTTGCTCATGAGCGCCTGGGTCCATCGCGATGCGGAGTTCGCGGCCACCAAGGACTGAGGCGCCCCGGCCGGGCGGGGCGATGCGGCGCAGGCCAGCCTTGCAGCCCGGTCTGGCCGAAGGGGCTTGACCCCGGCGCCCGGACGGTTAGATAGGCGCCACCGGCTCGGTACGGTCGGGCGCTTAGCTCAGTTGGTAGAGCAGCTGACTCTTAATCAGCGGGTCCACGGTTCGAGCCCGTGAGCGCCCACCAACTCTTTCAATCGGTTAGGGCTGGATTGGTCCGTCTAATTTTGCGGACCCGGTATCTGCGGACCTCCAGCGGACCCGCTAGACCTTGCTTCCGCGCCACTCCGCCCCGATCTCCTGCCACTCTGCCTCCGTCATCGGCGGTCCCGTGAACCACGGGTGATCCGCCCAGCTGTCGAACCCGGCGGGGGTGTCTTCGTCCTCGACAAGCTCCACCGCAGCCGCCCGGCCTTTGGCGACCACCCCTTCCACCAGGGGCCGCACCGTCGCCATCGGCAGGTGATCCAGCAGGGCCAGCGCCAAGTCGCCCGGGCAGCTGGCGAGGGTGGCCAGCGCCAGGACGTGCGGGAAGTCGCGGGCGTGCCGGTGCAGCGTCGCCTCCGCCGGTGTAGCGTTACCCATTGCTCCGGAACGGGCTGTCCGCACTCGTTTGGCGCTACCCTCAGCCCCGTCCGCGTTACCTTGCCGCACCAAACGGGCGCTGCGGCTATTCAGGGTAACGGGGCTGAGGCGCGACCGGCCAACGCTGGCGAGGGTGCGGTTCGACGCTTCCACGTCCACCCGGCCGCCAATCATCGTGACGTAGCCCCGAGACTTCCAATCTGTGACGGTTTTCCGGGCCACGTCGTGCATGCGCGCGAACTCGGCCTGTGTGGCGGTCTGCATCGTTACCTCGTTACCTGTTACCCAATTTCAGGACCCTGCACCTAGGGACGCATCGCGCCGCGAAGCTTCCCCCGAGATGGAGTGCGCCCCTGTGAGTGGACAGGATCAGGCCGCTGTTTTGACCGTCTGCTGGGCGTGTTGATCTTCGAACTGCACGGGGCTGAGATAGCCCAGAGCCGAATGCAGCCGTCGTGAGTTGTAGACATCGTCGATGAACCGCGGAAGGTCGGCGGTCACGTCCTCGAAGGTCTCGTAGGCGGCGAGGTAGACGGCCTCCACCTTGAGCGTCTTCATAAAGCTCTCAGCCTTGGCGTTGTCATAGGGATTACCCCGTCGGCTCATCGACCCCGTCAGGTCGTGGGCGGCGAGCAGCTCGCGATAGGCCTCGGATGCGTATTGCGACCCGCGGTCGGAATGGTGAATGCAGCC
>NZ_JBLLEB010000090.1:0-1574 GCF_047690175.1 Roseomonas sp. BN140053
GGCGTCGAGTTCATTCCAGAAAACGGCGGCGGCGGCGTCCGGCTGCGGGAGCGAGCGGCGTGAGTTCCGATCGAGACCGCGATGGACGCTGGCTCCAGCAGTTCACCGCATTGGGCGTTGCAGCAGCAATCGCGTTTGATGTGGCCACGATCCTCCCGACCCTGGCCGGGCTCCATGTCATCAAACGCGCAGTGCGGACTGACACCTTTGAAGGTACTGACATGCTGCCCGATGACCTCATTGAGGGGGCACTGGCTTGGGCTGCGCATTTGATAGCTCGAGGGCTTTGATCAGGCCGTCCCAAATGCCTGCCGTAGGCCGTCAGTACAGAGCGGATCTAGCGCTCGCGCACGATGAGCATGAGCGGCTCTGACGGCTGATTGCCGTCCTGCCGAGGTGCTAGTTGTCCCTGAAGACGAACATATTGCCCCACACGAAGGGGCCTCTGTGCGTCACTCGCAAAGAAAACAGAGACGGTTTGGCCACGGTACACATTGCCGAAACCGCTATCTTTTACGCAGGCAGGCGTGTCCAACGTCATCACTGGATAAGTCCATGGGGCTGTCCGGCCCAGGCCGGCGTCTGGGGGCAGAGTTCTGAAGCGGATAATGCCCGCCACGGTGACCACATCATCGGCGCCGTGGCACCGTACCGATCCAGGAACCGCGGCAGTGGCTGGTCCGGCCGAAGGGCCAAAGTCGATGTTGGGCACAAAGAAGCGGCGAAGGCCTCGGCCATCGCCCGCGTCATAGGTGACGATGCTCGTATTCCGCCGTGCCGTCAGCACCGTGACAGTGGCTCCAGGAGGAATGTCGATGCACCCCCCGCGCAGCTTGATCAGGGTGTCGCCTGGTCTAGCCGCTGCGCTTGCCACTCTGCTGCTGCCATCCGGCAGTGTGAGCCTCGCGAGGGCGTCAGCGGATGTACACATCAGGCCCGGACGGGTGGCGCTCATGGTTTGCGCTCGGCTCTGGCAGATCCCGAGAAGCATGAAAGCGACGATTGCTAGACCAAGGCGCATGGACGCCTCCAAGGAAGGGTTAGGCGCACACTGACGCGATGTGGAAGGCTAACCCGTACAGCCGGTCTCAGTTCGTTCCTCGCTCTGAGCGTCGGCACCGCTTACGGCGTAGCCCAAGAACCCGCGCCTTATGGCATCAGGTCTCGAACGCCGTCCCTGGCGGCGAGTTCATCCCGGAGAACGGCGGCGAGGCTAGGGTCAGGCTGCGGGAGCGTCAGGCGTGAGTAGTCGGGTCAAGACAGGGCGGTGAGCGGGCGGAGGGGCGAATGTCATACCTTAGGCCTTGCCGTCCGGCAGAATACAACCGCAAGCTGTGCAGTGACTACGGACGAGGCTCGCTGCACATGGACATTCCGGCCGATGTTGCCTTGGGCGAACAGGATGGTTCCGCGCTTGGTACCCGCCTCCTGGTCCTCGAAATGACGATCGCTGCCATAGCGGCGCGCCTCCCCAAGAGCGACCTGGCGGAGGTTGCCGCCATGCTCGTGTTCGTGGCCAAAACCTCCGACGCAGCCCGAGACCTTGATGGCCTGCCGGCAGATACTCCGCATGT
>NZ_JBLLEB010000091.1:0-1500 GCF_047690175.1 Roseomonas sp. BN140053
CCGCATCATCAGGTCGTCCGCCCCGGGCATATCGGCTGCTCGGATCGACAGCCCTTCCTCGAGCAGACCCGAGAGGGTGTGGGCACGGCGGGTGATCCGGTCCAGTCGTGCCACCACCAGCGTGGCCCCGAGCTGACGGCAGCGGGCCAGTGCGGCCTGGAACCCAGGCCGGCAGTCGTCCTTGCCGCTGGCCACGTCGGAATACTCGGCGACCAAGGTCCAACCCTGAGCGAACACGAAGGCCCGCACGCTGGCCTGCTGTGCCTCGAGCCCCAGACCGCTGTGACCCTGCTCGGCCGTAGACACCCGGTACAGCGCTACCGCGTAGCGCGGGCCAGTGGTGGTCCGGCGCATCAGCCCGCCTCCGCCACGCGATAGACGCTGTAGCTGCCCTTGGCCCCTGCCCTGCCCGAGCCGACCTGGCGGACGCGCTCCAGCACCTCGACCGGGGTTCCGCGCCGCTTCAGGCCGGCGAGGAAGCCGCGGACGGTGTGGGGTGCCCAGCCGGTGACCTCGATTAGCTGAGTCACAGTGGCGCCCTCCGGGCGGCGCAGCAGGGCCAGGACGATAGCGTGCTTGGTGCCGGTACGTGGTCCGTTGGTGGACGGTTGGGCCGGCCTCCGGACCACGGCAGCACGGAGCCGCTCCACTGCTGCCGACAGGGTGTTGGGTGTGCCTCGGGCGTCCCAGGCCGCCAGAACGGCCTGAGCGGCCGCACGCACGCTACCAAGGGCGTGTGCAGGCGGCTGGGTAGCCTGAACGCCTCCCAGGTCGGCGCCGGTCCCTGGCGGGTCGGGCTGCGCTAAGGACCGTTCCGGCTCGGTCTCCCCGGCCGGAGCTGGCGCCTGCGCCCTGAGGCCGGTCTTGAGCAAGGAGGCGATGACGGCCTGCCGTGGTGGCGCGGGAATGTCGGGTAGCGTGGCAATGTGGCTCTGCTTGACCATCGCGGGGCTCCGGTGCGGCTGGCCCGACCTTCGGGTGCTGCTACCAGCCCGAGCCCCGCCGACCTCTGGTCGGTGGAGCGTGGCTACCGCGCGGTGCGACGGCGCTCATGCATGCTTTGCTCAACCTCGGGCGCAAGCCAAGCAGCACTCGTGCAGAACCGATCCAGTGCTTGCGAACAATAGATTAGAGTTGCTGCTGGCGACGCCTCGGAGGTTACCGAACGCTACGCCCCAGAGTTCCTGGCGGTCGGGTGACGAACCAAGCAATCCCCAAGGTAGCGGCGAGCATTGCCCCTTATACCGGCGCGCTTATGAAGTGACTTTTCCAATCCAAGGATAGCTAGTGAGGGAGCGGAGGTGATCTGGCGTCAGGGCATTCCAGGCTTGGCAGCAGGCGTCGACGATGGCGGCGTTGCTGTGGAGCAAGCGATGAGAGAGAAAGCGCTCGCGCAGGTAAAGCCAGACGCGCTCGACGGGGTTCAACTCGGGTGCGTAGGGCGGCAAGGGCACCAGGGTGACGTTGTTGGGCACGCGGAGCTGCCGTGAGCCGTGCCAG
>NZ_JBLLEB010000092.1:0-1421 GCF_047690175.1 Roseomonas sp. BN140053
TAGCACTACTTTGGCAGGACCAGATCCGGCGTTGCGCTGATCCACTTGCGGCAATGGGGGCATCGTGGCGGTGCTCGGGCGCGGAGCAGGCGGGTAACGAGGGCGGCCCGCACGGCGGGCAGACTGGGCCGCGGCGGTGGCCCGGCCCGCCTTTTTCCCCCGCCCTGCCTCGGCCAGGCGGCGGTGCTGCAGGAACGCAAAGGCCAGCATCGTCATCAGCGCGTGTCGGTGCAGGCCGGTCCATGAGCGGCCCTCGAAGTGGTCGAGGCCAAGTTCCTCTTTCATCTGCTGGTGCGCCTGCTCGCAGGTCCAGCGTGCCTTGATGGCGGCCGCCAAGGCCTTGAGGCCGGTGTCGGCGGGCAGGTTGGACAGGTGGTACTTCGTCTCGCCCGAGGCACGTCGCTCGCCCACCACCCAGGCATCCTCACCCGGCAGGTGCTGGGCCGGACGGCCGCCGATCTGCTGGGCCTGACCGTCCGCGACCTTGATGCGCAAAGCCGCGAACCGGGCCGTGAGGCGCCCCTTGGTGCCGCGGCGCCAGGTGATGGTGCGCCAGGGGGCGCCGGCGAGAACCTCCTCGGCCGAGCGAGAGAGCCGATCGGGCTCGTGCAGGCGACGCCGACTACCGGATGGTGGTGCGAGCAGCGTGACGTCGGGCGGGTAGACCTTGAGGATGCGCGGGATCCCGACCGCCCAGGCCAGCCCGCGCGCACTCAGGCCCTGGCGGAACAGGGCGCTGCCGCCATAGCCCGCATCGGCCAGCACGGTGCCAAACCGTGCCCCCATCGCCACGACCCGGTCCAGTTCGGCGAGCGCGAGCTCGGGCTTGGTTCGTGGTGTCCTCCATCTCTCCGGAACACCAGCCCTGTCGAGCCGGACCGGATCGCTGATCCAAGTCTCGGGCAGGAACAGGCGCAGAGCGACCGGAACCGGCACCTCGGCACGGGCCAGGGTCAGCGAGACCAGCGTTTGGCAGTTGGCGTTCTTGCCAAGCACCGTGGCGTACTGCGGCGCGACGCCGACCGAGGCGCGACCCTTCTTGGGCATGGCCGTGTCATCGATCACGAGGACCGCGTCCGGTCCACCTACCAGCCGGTCCGCCTCGGCCACCAGCACCGCCTCCAGCGGGCCCATGTCCCAGGTTCCGCCTGCAATGAAGTGGTGCAGGGCGTCGTGGCTCGGCAGGCCCAGTCGCTCAGCCATGGGCTGGACGCTCTTGCGCTCGCCCGGCCCAATCAGCCCTGCCACATAGAGCGGGCACATCGCCCGTCGCGCCGGGTGACCGAGCACCTCTAGAAAGGGTGCCAGCCAGCGTCCCAGCTCGCCCCTCCAACCCAAGCTCGACACCATGACCGCCTCCAATCATCCCAGATCAGAGCGCCCCGCCTTCCTGCCAGTTCCAACAGCCTGCCAAAGTAGTG
>NZ_JBLLEB010000093.1:0-1169 GCF_047690175.1 Roseomonas sp. BN140053
CTAGTGGTCTGAGTTAGAAGTTCTTTGGCAGAATCGTCCGACGCTGGCGAGGATGTCATCGGCGGTCTTGGTCCAGATGAAGGGCTTCGGCGCGGCGTTGGTCTGGGCAATGTAGCCCTGGATGGCGGCCTCGAGCGCGTCGGTGCTGGCGAAGGCGCCGCGCTGGAGGCAGCGGCGGGTCAGGAGCGAGAACCAGCACTCCACGAGGTTGAGCCAGGATGACGAGGTGGGCGTGAAGTGCAGGTGCCAGCGCGGGCGCTTGAGCAGCCAGTCGTGGACGAGCTTCGTCTTATGGGTGGCGGCGTTGTCGAGCACGAGATGGACGTCGAGATCTGCGGGCACGGCCGCCTCGACCTGATCCAGAAAGGCCCGGAACTCGGTCGCACGGTGGCGGCCCTTGCAGGCGCCGATCACAGTCCCGGCCTGCACGTCCAGCGCCGCGAACAGGTCCGTGGTGCCGTGCCGGACATAGTCGTGGCTGTGGCGCTCGACCTGGCCAGGGCGCATGGGCAGGACCGGCGCGGTCCCCTCATTGGCCTGGATCTGCGGCTTCTCGTCCACACACAGCACCAGAGCGCGGTCGGGTGGACTGAGGTAGAGGCCGACCACGTCGCGCACCTTGTCCACAAAGGCTGGGTCGCGCGACAGCTTGAACGTCTCGCTCCGGTGCGGCTGTAAGCCGAAAGCCCGCCAGATGCGCGAGACCATGGTCTGGCTCATGCCGACCTGCCGGGCCATGGCGCGGGTTGACCAGTGCGTCGCCCCCTCGGGCTGCGTCTCCAGCGTTCGCGTGATCATTGCCTCGATGGCATCGTCACCCACCTGCCGCGGCGCCCCGCTCCGGGGTGCGTCGATCAGCCCCTCCAAGCGGTGGGCCAGGAAGCGACCACGCCAGGTGATCACGCTCTGGCGGCTCACGTCGAGGCGGGCCGCGATGGCCCCGTTGGGCAACTCCGGCTCGGCATCGGCCGCCAGCACGATGCGCGCCCGCATCACCGCCGCCTGACCCGCGCCACGTCGCCGGACCAAGCGCTGCAGTACCTCGCGCTCCTCCTCCGTCAGCACCAGCGCTGCCGCTCTCGGGCCACGGGTCATGGACGCCTCCCACCAGAGACGCCCCACCCTACACCCCATCCAATGTGACAGAGAACTTCTAACTCAGACCACTA
>NZ_JBLLEB010000094.1:0-1131 GCF_047690175.1 Roseomonas sp. BN140053
CTCGCCGCGGGCGGCCGGTGGCCTGGCCCGGTGGATCCGAACGCGCTGCCAGCACACTTCCAGATCGACTACATTCGCGCCTACTCCGTCGACCCCACGGCCAAGGCCGTGGCGCTGCAGCCGATCTCCTCGCCCGATGGCGTCAACACCACCCCCGTGCTGGCCCTCACCAACACGGTCGGCAGCGGCGCGGACACGCTACTGCTGCGGCTGTCCGAGGACGCCTACCAGGGACACGCGCAGTTCACCGTCAGCGTCGATGGCAAGCAGGTCGGCGGCACACTGACCGCCACCGCTTCACATGCCGCCGGCCAGACCGAAACAGTGGCCGTTCAGGGCGACTGGGGCATTGGCAGCCACACGGTCAGCGTGACCTTCCGCAACGACCTTTGGGACGATGGCGGCGACCGGAATCTCTACCTCGATGGTGCCATCTACAACGGCACCACCATAGCCTATGGCGCTTCAGGAAACGTTTACCCAGCGCATCAGTTCTCGGTTCAAGACCTGTCAGCACTACCGGGTACGCTGTCGGTGGCGGATGCGGGTGCTGCGGAGGGCAACAGCGGCACGGCAGCGCTGAGCTTCGCGGTCAGCCTGTCGCAGGCCAGCAGCACGCCCGTGACGGTGCGCTGGGACACGCTGACCGGCACGGCAGCAGTAGGCACGGACTTCGGGGCAGCGGGCGGTGTGCTGACCTTTGCCCCCGGCCAGACCACCGCCAGCGTCGCGGTGAACCTGCTCGGCGATACAATGTACGAGCCCGACGAGACCTTCCGTCTGGTGCTGTCCACGCCCACAGGCGCCACCCTGGCGCGGGCTGAGGCAGTAGGCACCATCCGCAACGATGACGCGGTGCCCCCACCCGACGAGGTCATCACCGGCAGCAGCGGCATCGACACTGCCCGGTTGGCAATCGGCTTCCGCGACACCAGCGTCGCGACCAGTGCCGGGCTTCCTTCCCACGTGACCGGGGGTGGCCACAGCTACGCCCTCACGGGCGTCGAAGTGCTGCACTTCGTTGACGGCCGGCTGGTGTTTGATCCGACTGACCCGGCGGCGCAGGTTGTGCGGCTGTACAATGCGGCGCTGGCGCGCGCGCCTGACCAGGATGGGCTGAACCACTACGTC
>NZ_JBLLEB010000095.1:0-1041 GCF_047690175.1 Roseomonas sp. BN140053
CTGGGGTGAAGTCGTAACAAGGTAGCCGTAGGGGAACCTGCGGCTGGATCACCTCCTTTCAAGGACGAGGTTCGTGGGGTCTGGACGTGCGAGAGCACGTTTGGGGCTGCGGATGGTCCTGATTTTGCCACCCAAGAAAAACGCTCTCTCAACGATCGTTCGGTGCCTGGGCCGTGAAGGCTCGTCCCGAGGCAGGTTGGTGAACCGGCCACGCAGTATGTCCGGGGATGGATCCGGAGCTGTCGTGACGGATGGCGGCGAGGGCCCACGATCAGCGGTGTGAACCGCGGCTCGTGGAGCGCCAGCCGCGCATCCTTCCTGGGATCCTGTTGGATGGCAGGGTCCGGGATGGTGGGAAGTTGGGGCCAGTAGCTCAGTTGGTTAGAGCACACGCTTGATAAGCGTGGGGTCGGAGGTTCAAGTCCTCCCTGGCCCATGCTGGTCCACAAGGTTCGGCGCGGGGGCGTAGCTCAGCTGGGAGAGCACCTGCTTTGCAAGCAGGGGGTCGTCGGTTCGAACCCGATCGCCTCCATGGTTGCGCGGCGGTGTTCCGGTTGAACGGCGCAGGTGCCGGTAAGAGATGATGTGCCAGGGGCTGCAAAGCCCGGCGCATCGTGTTTCCAGTGAACCCCGATCGGGTGATCCCCGCGTGCAGCCCCGGCCTTGTTGGCAGGGCGCGGCGTGCCGGGTGTTCCTGGTGATCTTTGACAGGTGAAGAGGATTGAGTGTGTGAAGCGGCCCCGGCCGGTTCCGTCGCGAGATGGAGCGAGCGGGGGTTCGCGAGTGAGTGCGAGTGTTCTCGGTGAGTGCGCCGTTTGTCCGATTGGACATGCGGGCGAGAGCGGGCGAGTGGCCTGGCCCGAAAGGGTGTGGCGACTGGCGCGGTTTGGTCCTGCGTGCGGGCTGCGGTGATGAGTATGAGAGACTGAAGGGCGTTCGGTGGATGCCTTGGCGCCAGAAGGCGATGAAGGACGTGGCACGCTGCGAAAAGCCGCGGGGAGATGCGAGCGATCGTTGATCCGCGGATGTCCGAATGGGGAA
>NZ_JBLLEB010000096.1:0-1025 GCF_047690175.1 Roseomonas sp. BN140053
TGGAGTGCGCCCCTCCTGGTGGACGGCTTGGGCGAAATGGATTGACCTCTCTGGCTGGGCTTCCGGAGGATGGAAGTCATGGCACGGCACCGTTCCCACAGTGTCGCATTCAAGCGGCAGGTGGCCGAGGAGTTCATCGCGGGCGAGACCCTGCACGCCTTGTCCAAGAGGCACGACATTTCGCGCCAGCTGATCCGGATCTGGGTCGGCAAGTTCGAGGCCGGTGCCCTGGATGAGGACGCCCAGGCAGCCGATCTGATCCAGGAGTACGAGGCCAGGATCGCGGCACTGGAGCGGATGGTCGGACGGCAGGCGCTGGAGCTCGAGCTGCTAAAGGGGGCTTTGAAGCATGGTCCCCGGCCGAAAGGCGCGAGTACCTCCGTCGTCACCGGCCCGCCGGCCTCTCCGTCGCCCGGGGGTGCGAGGTGATGGGGCTCTCGCGATCCACCTTCTACGACGCGGCTCCCGCTCTATTGGAGGAGGGAAGCCTGTTGGCCCGGATCGGCGTCATCTGCGACGAGTTCGAGTGCTACGGCTACCGCCGGGTCGGGGCGGCGCTCCGTCACCAGGGTATCGTGGTGAACGGCAAGAAGCTCCGGCGTTTGATGCGCGAGCACGGCCTGCAGCCCAAGAAACGCCGCCGTTACATAGTAACGACGGACAGCGATCATGGCGGGCCAATCTACCCGGACCTCGCGAGGGATCTCGCCCCCAATCGCCCCAACCAGCTGTGGGTCGCGGACCTGACCTACGTGGCCATCCCGGGTGGCTTCGTCTACCTGGCCGCCGTCCTGGACGCCTGGTCACGCAAGGTGGTCGGCTACGCCATCAGCCGATCCATGGACGCCCGGATTGCCGTGGCGGCGCTGAAGGCTGCCATCCGGAACCGCGCGCCACCGAAGGGCTGCATTCACCATTCCGACCGCGGGTCGCAATACGCATCCGAGGCCTATCGCGAGCTGCTCGCCGCCCACGACCTGACGGGGTCGATGAGCCGACGGGGTAATCCCTATGACAACGCCAAG